>JAOZKO010000026.1 GCA_029935325.1 Bacteroidales bacterium | reverse complement strand
TCATGAATGACCGCCAAACATAAAAAAACCACTCAAAGTGAGTGGTCTTAATTGTACATATATATTAAAAAATAGCCCTAAGCCAATTTTGATTTTACAAATTTAGATACTAAGCTATTATCGGCTTTTCCGGCCAATTGTTTTGAGGCCATGCCCATTACTTTACCCATATCCTTCATGCTTGATGCTCCTGTTTGGCTAATTATATCAATCACTACTTGCTCTATTTCTTCCTCGCTCATTTGAGTTGGTAAATAGGCTTCGATAATACCAGATTGATATATCTCTTCATCATAGGACTCTGTCCTATTTTGGTCCTTATACATCTGTGCTGATTCTTTGCGCTGCTTGATTAATTTCTGCAAAGTCTTAAGTTCTAGCTCCTCTGGAACTTCTGCAAACTGTGTGTCTTTGCCTGTTTTAATCAATAATAGGGCAGCTTTGATTGAGCGTAGGGCTTCTAGCTTTCGCTTATCCCTAGCTATCATTGCTGTTTTTATATCCGTATTTATTAGTATTTCTAATGACATAATTAATCAACATTATCGTGTAAAAATGAATTATTAGATTTCATATCACCAGTTTCGGAATCTAAAGAATAGCGGCTAATATTATTTTCGCTGCTTGCAGGTGTTTCGGCAAGTGAAACTCCACGGCGAATATATGCTGGCGTACCTTCCAATTCTGATAAATCCTCCTTGGCAGTAAATCTGCTACTCAAATCCTTAAGCTTTGATATGCGCTCATTGGCCTTTGCCTGAAACTCCTCATTAACCTCAGGAGTAGATTCTTCAAGAATTCGACGCTTTAGCTCATGTGTGTTTTTATTTACAATCTCTGGTGCATCATCACTATCTAAAGTATAAATAGTAATATTCTCTACTTCAGGCTTTTTAACAGCATCAGTATTCTCTATATTTATATCTGTAGGTATAATGTTTTCAGTTTGAATTTCGCTTTGAGGAACTTCAGTACGAGTAATAAGTCTCATTCCATCATCTTCATCTTCCTCTTTTGATTCTATAGGCTGATTCTTAGCTAATTCTTCAGTGCTAGAATCTAAATCATGAACAATCTTCTGAGTTTGACGTGCTGCAGTGCTTTTAGCAGTATTATCCACATCGCTATTTAAAGCAAAACCAGTGGCAACAACAGTAACTCTAATTGCTTCATCAAGGGAATCTTCATTTCCATTACCCCAAATAATTTCAGCAGTTAATCCTGCCTCATCTTGGATATAATCGGTAATTGTTGCTACCTCATCCATTTCCATTTCTTTGCTTCCTGAAGCCATAAATAGTAGGATATCGCTAGCACCTTGAATATTATTATCATTTAATAATGGAGAGGCAAGAGCTGTTTCAACAGCCTTAAGAGCACGATCCTCACCGGATGCTATTCCTGTTCCCATAATAGCAACACCAGAATTACGCATAACGGTTTTTACATCCTCAATATCCACATTTACATAACCTGTAACAGTAATGATTTCAGCAATTCCCCTTGCTGCATCTGTCAATATATTATCTGCCTGACCAAATGCTTCAGTCAATGTTAGATTACCATGCAATTCTCTTAACTTATCATTTGAAATAATTAGCAAAGTATCTACATGCTGACGTAATTCTTCTAGACCTGCTTCGGCTTGCATTCTTCTTTTGCGACCTTCGAACTTAAAAGGGATTGTAACTATACCAACGGTAAGTATTCCCATTTCTTTAGCCACAGAAGCAATAATTGGAGCAGCACCTGTACCAGTACCACCACCCATTCCGGCAGTAACGAAAAGCATTTCGGTATTACCACCAAGTATTTCTTTTAGCTCATCCACATTTTCGATGGCAGCATTTTTTCCTACTTCAGGAATTGCACCTGCTCCTCTTCCTCCAGTTAAACTTGATCCTAACTGAATTTTATTAGGAACTGGGCTGCTATCTAAAGCTTGAGCATCAGTATTGCAAATTACGAAATCCACACCTTTTATTCCTTGCTTAAACATGTGGTTCACCGCGTTTGAACCTCCTCCTCCTACTCCCACAACTTTTATCATGGAAGACATTTCTTTTGGGGCATCAAATTCTATCATAAGTATCTAATTTTTGTTCGGTTAAATTTAGATGTATTATCCGTGTGCACTTTTCAATAAATATGGTATTTTTCAACGAATGCTTGTTAATTAATCAGAAGCCAAAAATTCCTGATTTCACTAAGCATAGAGCGCTATAATTAACACATATTCTTAAAATTCTACATCTATATTAATAATTAATATTATATCTATATTTCACTGATTATCAGTCAACATCCTCATCAAAGAACTGCTTTCCTTTTTTGAAAATATTATCAAAGAAGCTGCCTTTATCCTTGTTAGTATGGTTACGTACATCGTCGGATATTTGGCGTGCATTTTCAGCACCTTGCAATCCTTTGATGACCAAACCAATACCTGTAGCATACTGAGGACTACTCAATTCTTCAGGGACATTGTTTGCCAAGTGCTCATTCGGATAACCAATTCTGGTATCCAATCCTGTGAGAAATTCAAAGATTTGAGCAATATGGTTAAGCTGTGCTCCACCACCAGTAAGTACAATTCCTCCTATAAGTTTTTTCTCATATCCTGAGTTCTTAATTTCATAGAAAACATGTTCCACAATTTCCTCAATACGAGCTTGGATAATATTTGCTAGGTTCTTAAGAGTAATTTCTTTTGGCGGGCGACCTCGTAAACCAGGAATAGAAACTATCTCTTCTTCGCGGTTCTCGCTAGACAATGCTGAGCCAAATTTAACCTTAAGAGCTTCCGCCTGATTTTTGATAATACTACAGCCTTCCTTAATGTCTTCGGTAATAATATTTCCTCCCAAAGGAATTACTGCAGTATGTCGAATAATTCCATCTTGGAAAATAGCAATATCAGTAGTACCACCACCAATATCTACCAAAGCAATTCCTGCTTCTTTTTCCTCTTCAGTAAGAACAGCCTCTGCTGATGCTAGCGGTTCCAATACTAAGTCTTCCACATTCATACCTGATTTCAGCACACATTTATTAATGTTTTTGGCAGCTGTAATCTGACCAGTAATAATATGGAAGTTTGCTTCTAAACTTATCCCTGACATTCCTATGGGATCCTTAATTCCTTGTTCCTTATCAACGATATATTCCTGTGGAATAACGTGAATAATTTCTTCTCCGGGCTGCATTACTAGCTTATGCATATCCTCTATTAGAGTGTCAATATCCTTCTGATCAACTTCATCATCCAAAGTATTACGCACAAGGCTACCACGGTGTTGGTGGCTCTTGATATGTTGGCCAGCAATACCAACAAATACGTGATCAATATTAACAGTACTCTTTAGCGAAGCTTCATCAACAGCTCGTCGAATACTTTGTACGGTCTTCTCGATATTTGCTACCACACCACGACTTACTCCTATTGAAGGAGACTTGCCATAGCCTAGTATTTCTATCTTACCGTATTCGTTTTTGCGCCCAACAATGCAGGCAATCTTTGTCGTTCCAATATCCAGTCCGACAATAACATCAGATGTTTTCATAGATCTAATTTTTAGTGCACACGATTTGGTTTTTATATTTCAAATTAATAGTTTTATAATCATTCCAACGATGATGACCTAGGCCATCAGTATAAAATATCTTTAGTTTATTAAATTTCTCAGCAATATTTTCAGCTTTGCCAAATTTAATAATATGATTGCTCAATAATGGAACCAAAACAAATTCTCCTTTTATATCCACATTTAATTGAACAATTTGCCTACTTAGCAAAGTATCCATTTCAATATATTTTGCCATTTGATAAATATCTTTCAAAATACTAATCTCCACCAGGCTATCTAATTGCTTATGAGTATAATTATTGCTATAATAACCAATATTCCTCACATTACCATTGCAGACCAAAACACGAGCAGGATAGTATGAGCGGATTGGTAAAATACGTGCCTGGTCATCCATATAAAACTGATCTCCAAATACATCAATTACCCTTACTATTGCCTTACGCTGAATAATCCGAAGCTGAACACTTCCATCCATTGTGGTATATGCATCAGCACTCTTTATATATGGATTATCCATCAAATCATACTCTATTTCTTCAATATTAATAGATTTAATTTTCTTTCCTTTAATACTATCGTAGCGATGGCGCACAAAAGTATTTATATCTTCGTAGGTAAGTAAACGATTTGTTTCCCCTTCTATATTATAATTTATATCCACATTTAATGCAACAACTGTCTTGTTCTGGTAATGATTTTGTGTCAATACTACTACTACCAATACTCCGAGAGGTAGGCTTATCCATAAAATTATGTTGAGTATCTTACGCATTATTTAATAGTATTTCTTTAATAGGTTCAACAATTGTATCAATATCTCCAGCTCCCATTATTAATGTTATAGCACATGAATTCTGCTTTACAAATTCTGGCAAGGCTTGCTTGCTCACCAAATATTTTTCTTTAGCACTTACCCTATCTAATAGCATTTGAGAGTCAATTCCTTTAATTGGAAGCTCTCTAGCAGGATAAATATCTAATAATACTACCACATCCAATTTCGATAGTTCATTGGCAAATTCCTGAGCAAAATCACGAGTGCGAGTATATAAATGTGGCTGAAAAATTCCCATTAACTTTTTATCACTAAACATCTCGCGAGCAGCAGCAATGGCGGCCTTTATTTCTGTAGGATGATGTGCATAATCATCAATAAGAACAGTATCAGAAGTATTAATTTTAAGTTCAAAACGGCGCTTAACTCCTGTATAGGATTCTATTGCCTTTGACAACAAATTCAAATCTACATTTAATTGCTCAGCAGCGGCAATGGCAGCTGTAGCATTTAGCAAATTATGTCTGCCAGGAATTGATATTTCGAAACCTCCTAGATTATTACTATTAAAACTCACATCAAAAATTTGCTTGCCAGATTTAATTCCTTTTGGTATCAGGCAGTAATCCGATTCTGTACCATAGCGATATAATTTCTGTTGAAAATCCTTGGGGGCATCCAAGTCTTTATACAAGATTAGGCTACCTCCCTCTTTTATATTTCGGATAAAGCTATAGAATGATTCCTTTAAATAATCCTCACTACCATATATATCCAGATGGTCGGCATCCATTGATGAGATAATTGCAATATCGGGATGAATATGAAGGAATGAGCGATCAAACTCATCAGCTTCAACAACCATTATTTTAGCATCCTTACTAAGAATTAGATTTGAGTTATAATTATTTGCAATACCGCCAATAAATGCATTTACTGAAATTCCTGAGGCACTCAGAAAATGTGCTACCATACTCGTTATGGTTGTTTTTCCGTGAGTACCTGCTACGGCAATCGTAAAATAATCCTTGCTTATTTCTCCCAATACTTCTGCTCTTTTGAGCATGGGAATATCCGAATTACTGAATGCCTGAAACTCTTTTAATTCTTTGGGAATTGCAGGTGTATATACAATCATATCAACTCCTTCCAAGGCTTTTTGTCCCTTATCAGTATAGTGGATATTTATTCCTTCACTCTCCAATACTTTGGTTAATTGGGTAGAAGTTTTGTCATAACCCGACACTTTTACCCCTTGAAGCAAGAAGTAGCGAGCCAAAGCACTCATTCCGATGCCTCCAACTCCTAAAAAGTAAATATGTCGTAGATTATTCAGCATTATTATTGTATTAATGTATTTGCAATTTTAACAATAGCATCAGTGGCATTATGTACGCCCAATGGTGCAATATTCTCTATTAATTTCTTTCGCTCATCCTTGCTATTTACTAACTTAATAATAGCTGGCATAAGCGTTTCTTTCTGCTCTATATCTTTTACTAAAATGGCAGCATTATTTGTATTTAATGCCATGGCGTTCTTCGTTTGATGATCTTCTGCTACAAAGGGCGATGGAACCAGAATTATTGGTTTCTTCACCACGCATAATTCAGAAATAGCAATTGCACCAGCTCTTGAAACCACTATATCAGCAGCAGCATAAGCCATATCCATTTTATTAATAAAAGCTGTGGAAACAATTCCCTCAGTATTTAGTTTATCAACAGCAGCTTTAGCCTGTGGGAAGTAGTTTTTCCCTGTTTGCCAAATTAGCTGAATATTATTATCTTTAAAACCATTGAGGTTCATCTCAATAGCCTCATTTATTGTTCTAGCACCAAGACTTCCTCCCACAACTAATACCACTGGCTTATTATCCGACAAACCGAAAAACTTCAGTGCTTCTTCCCTTTTGCCTTCAATCTGCACCACCTCTTTGCGGATAGGATTACCTGTATAAAATATTTTTTCCTTGGGGAAAAACCTCTCCATATTATCGTAAGCGACACAGATTTTATCTATCTTTTTCGATAGTATTTTATTGGTGACTCCTGGAAATGAATTCTGCTCCTGTATCAAAGTAGGAATCCCTAAACTTGCAGCCTGATGCAAAGTAGGTCCGCTAGCAAATCCACCAACTCCAACTACTAAGTCGGGATTGAATTTCTTAATTATCTTTTTAGCCTTCATCAAGCTTGAAATAAGTTTAAAAGGAAAGCTCAAATTCTTTGGGCTAAGACTTCTCTGGAAACCGCTAATCCATAGTCCTTCGATTTGAAAACCTGCTGCAGGGACTTTCTCCATTTCCATTTTGTCCTGTGCTCCAATAAACAGAATCTCACAATTAGGATATTCCTCCTTTAGAGCATTTGCTATGGCTATGGCAGGAAATATATGTCCGCCGCTACCGCCTCCGCTGATAATAAACTTTTTACCTTTACTCATTGCCTTCTGTTTTTTCGTTTTCCGATAATTTTACTTCTCTACTCACACTTAATACTATTCCTATTGAAAAACTGGTAAACCAAAATGATGTTCCACCCATGCTCAATAGCGGTAGGGGTTGACCCGTAACTGGCAGCAGATTTACTACTACTGCCATATTTATAAATGCTTGGAACACCAGACTAAACATTAATCCCAAGGAGAGAAATGCGCCAAATGTCCCTGGGCTTTTCAGTGCTATTTGTACTGCTCGATATAATAATATTAGGTATAGCATTAATACAATTAACCCACCTACTAAGCCATATTCTTCAATAATTATAGCATAAATAAAATCAGAATATGGATGAGGCAAGAAATTTCTTTGCATACTATTTCCTGGTGCTTTTCCAAATACTCCACCTGTTGCTATAGCTATTTTCGACTGCTCGGCTTGGTAATTTCCCTCAGAGTCTTTATCAGTAAAATTCTCGAATCGTGTTTGCCAAGTTCCTAATCTTGGAAGCACTTTGGGATAAAATTGAGCAACTGCTAATAATATTCCTACTGATACTAAACCTATTCCAATTACTCCTAAGATATATTTCAAATTAATACGCCCAATAAATAGTAGGATTAAACTAGTAACAAACAATATTGCTGCCGTAGAAAAGTTTGCAGGAAGAATCAAACCCACAGTAAGAATAATAGGAATCATAAGAGGGATAAAACCCTTTTTTAAATCCTTAATATCCTCTTGCTTTTTAGTTAAAAGCCGCGCCAAATACATTATCAGGGCAAGCTTTGCCATATCCGATGTTTGGAAGCTTAGGCTTGTGCCCGGTATTTGCAACCACCTTCTTGCCTCATTCAAGTTTGCTCCTGAAAACAGAGTAATCAGCAAAAGCGGAACGGCAATAAACAGCAATATTTGAGAAAATCGAGAATAATATTTATACTTAACATTATGAGCAATAAACATTATTAACAAACCAAAGAACATAAGACCAGCATGCTTAATGATGTAATACATTGTATTTCCACCATGATACTTATATGCAAGCGAACCCGTTGAACTCCATACCACCAATAATGATATTACGGAAAGCACACCTACAATTGCCCAAATGGTCTTATCACCATGAAAGTAATCGCCGAACCTCTTTGATGTTCCCTTGGTTTCAGTCATATTTTATAAATCTTGTACTGCTCTTTTAAAACGGTCGCCTCTATCTTCGTAACTATCAAATAAATCGAAACTAGAACAAGCTGGCGACAATAAAACAATATCACCAGGCTGAGCCAAATAGAAAGAACTCAATGTGGCATCTTCTGCTGTTTGAGTTTCAATTATATTTGGAACAACTGACGAAAATGTATCAATAATCTTTTGATTATCAATTCCAAGGCAAACAATTGCTTTTACTTTTTCATCTGCTAATGGCACCAATGAAGAGTAATCATTCCCCTTGTCTTGCCCACCCATAATCCAGATTACTGGTCGGGTCATAGACTCCAAAGCATACCATGCAGAATTTACATTTGTAGCTTTGCTATCGTTAATAAATGAAACACCACGTACGGTTGCCACCTTCTCGAGTCGATGTTGAATACCTTGAAAATTAGAAAGGCTTTTCTTAATACTATCTTTTCTAATTTCTATTAATTTGGCAGCAATTCCACCTGCCATGGTGTTGTAAGCATTGTGCCTACCTTGTAGGGCTAATTTTTCAATGTCCATAGTAAATTTATATGTATTAATTTGAAAATGTATTTGTTTATTCGTTCTATAAGCTCCATTAATAGTTAGTTCCTCTACTTGCGTAAAAGAGTATAATTGAGCTTTAATATCTTGTTTTGCAATGGCTTCAGTAATTACGGTATCATCAGAATTATATATAAATGCATCTGTTGATTGTTGGTTTTGAGTAATGCGCATTTTTGAAGATGCATATTTTGAGAAATCGTAATTATATCTATCCAAATGATCGGGAGTAATATTTAATAAAATAGCTGTGTTTGCTTTAAATTTGAACATGCTATCTAGCTGGAAACTACTAATTTCCAATACATAATAATCGTAGTTATTTTGGGCAACTTTACGGGCAAAACTATCGCCAATATTTCCTGCTAGGGCAACATTTAACCCATCATCCTTCATTATCTTATAAACCAATGTAGCGGTTGTAGTTTTTCCGTTGCTACCAGTTATTGCGGTAATATGCGCATCGGTATATCTGAAGGCAAATTCTATTTCAGAAATTACGGATATTCCCTTTTGCTTTATTTCATTAACTAAAGGAATATTAAGAGGAATACCCGGGCTAATAATTACTTCATCAGCTGATAATATCATTTCCTTGCTATGTCCATTTTCCTCAAAACTGATATTATTTTCATCAAGTTCCTTTCTGTAAATAGGCTTTATGGTGGAATTATCAGAAACCCAAACTTTATAGCCCTGTTTTTGGGCTAATATAGCTGCACCTAGACCGCTTTCAGCAGCACCAAGAATGACAATATGTTTTTGAGTTTCTTGCAATTTATTATCGAAGTTTAAGGGTTACAATTGTTAGCACAGCAAGCATAATTCCTACAATAAAAAAGCGCTGAACGATTTTTGCTTCGTGGTATCCTTTTTTCTGATAGTGATGATGTAGCGGCGACATAAGGAAAACCCGCTTTCCTTCACCATATCTTTTCTTGGTATATTTGAAGTATGACACTTGAATTATTACTGAAAGATTCTCCACTAGGAAGATGCCACATAAGAGAGGAATTAAAAGTTCTTTGCGAATGATAATGGCAAATACTGCAATAATACCACCCATTGCAAGGCTTCCTGTATCTCCCATAAATACTTGTGCCGGATAGGAGTTATACCATAAAAACCCTATTGCTGCTCCAATAAATGCACTCATAAAAATTGCCAGCTCACCAGTATTTGGGATATACATTATATTTAGATAATCGGCAAAAATAAAGTTACCAGATACCCAAGCCAATATTCCTAATGTGGCAGCAATAACTGCCGAGGTACTCGTTGCCAATCCATCCAATCCATCGGTGAGATTTGCTCCATTTGAGACTGCTGTAATAATTATGATTACCAATGGAATAAAAATAATCCATGTGTATTTCTCATGCCCCTCACCCATCCATGCTAATAACCACGAATAATCGAATTGGTTATTTTTTACAAATGGAATGGTCGTTTTAAATGATTTTTCTTCTTCTTGTTTAAAGATATCGTTGGACTCTGTACGGCAATTTCCATCGGCTTTGTTTTCAATAATCACTTGTTGATCAAGCTTCTCGCGAATGACTACATCATTATTAAAATACATTGTTAGGCCCACAATAAGTCCTAGGCCAACTTGTCCTATTATTTTGAATTTACCAGCAAGGCCTTCTTTATTCTTTTTGAATACTTTAATATAATCATCTAAAAAACCAATTGCACCAAGCCATAGCGTTGATACTAGCATTAGAATAATATAGATATTGTCGAGGCGAGCAAAAAGTAATGTTGGAATTACAATTGCAGCAAGTATTATTATTCCACCCATTGTTGGTGTTCCCTGCTTTTCGATTTGACCTTGAAGTCCTAAATCGCGAACTGTTTCGCCAACCTGCTGTCTTTGCAAAAATCTAATTATACTTTTTCCAAAGATTAATGAAATCAGCAATGAGGTAAAAACCGCTAAGGCTGCACGAAAGGAGAGGTATTTAAAAACTCCCGTTCCTGGAACATCTAATTCATTAAGGTATTCGAATAAATAGTAAAGCATATTTCTAATCTTTAAGTATTAATTCACTAATAATTTCTTTATCATCAAAATGGTGACGTACTCCATTCACCTCCTGATATTTTTCGTGCCCCTTGCCTGCAATAAGAATAATATCACCACCTTGCGCCAATGCTACAGCAGTTTTAATTGCTTCTTTTCTATTGGTTATTCGGAGCGATATTCTCTTCCTATCGGCAGTTATGCCAACTTCCATATCATCTAAAATTATTTCAGGATCTTCGGTTCGTGGGTTATCGGAAGTAAGTATCAATCGGTTTGATTTTTCGGCAGCAAGGCGAGCCATTTCTGGACGTTTGCTTTTGTCGCGGTCGCCACCAGTTCCCACAACAGTAATTAATTGCCCTGCTCCTCCTCTAATATCATTAATGGTATTGAGCACATTCTGCAAAGCATCAGGAGTATGAGCATAATCTACAATTGCATTAATACCGCCATTGCCTTGTATAAAATCGAAGCGGCCTTCTGCCGTTTTAATCTGACTTAGCACTTGTAATACTTCCATTTCATCAGCTCCCAATTCCATAGCCGTAGCATAAACACTTAATATATTATAGGCATTGAATTTTCCTACCAATGGCACCCATACTTCCTTCTGATTTATTTCCAAATGAAGTCCGCTAAAGGAATTTTCAATAATTCTTGCCCTATAATCTGCCATGGAACTCACAGCATATGTTAGTTTTGTTGCCTTAGTATTTTGCAACATTATTTCAGCATTTTTGTCATCAGCATTAACCAAGGCAAATGCATCAGCACTTAATTGATCAAAAAATTGCTTCTTAGCTTTTATATATTCTTTAAAAGTTTTATGAAAATCTAAATGGTCGTGGGTGATATTTGAGAATATTGCTCCCTTATATTCCAATCCACTAATACGCTCCTGAACAATAGCATGAGAGCTAACTTCCATAAAGCAATATTCGCAACCAAAATCAACCATTTCAGCTAGTAAAGCATTTAATTGAATAGCATCAGGAGTAGTATGTGTTGCCCTTATTTCTTTTTCATCAATACGATTATCAACTGTTGATAATAGCCCAACATGATAACCTAAGGAGCGAAATAGATTAAACAGCATTGTCACTGTAGAAGTCTTTCCGTTTGTTCCAGTGATTCCAATAAGCTTAAGTTGCGATGATGGATTTCCATAATAATTGGAGGCTAATTGACCCAGAGCCTTAGCAGAATCCTTTACATGAATATATGTGCAATCATCTAAAAGTTCTTTTGGCATTTGCTGGCAAACAATTACAGAGGCTCCCTGCTTGATGCATGCATCAATATACTTATGGCCATCGACTTGAGTTCCTACAATAGCAACAAACATATCATTGGATTGCACCTTTCGTGAATCGAAGTGAATTTGATTAAAACTAAGGCTCTTCCCTTCCTTAATTCTAAGAACTTCAACACCTTTTAATATGTCATTAATCTGCTTCATTAAAATCTAAGTTTAATTTTTGCTATTTGTCCTTTTCTAATTCTCGATCCTGCTGCAATTGATTGCTCTACAACTTTCCCTACACCACTAATTTCAACCTTCAAACCCATTTCTTCAAGAATATATATGGCATCCTTTGCCGACATATATTTCACACTAGGCATTAGGTCGTATTGTAAATTTCGTTTGTAAAAGTTGACACTATCCTGACTTCCATAGCCTGATATATAAGAGGCATCATTCATTTCAGATGCAATTTTAAATCCTAAACTCTTATATAATCCAGAGATATCACTATATGTTCCTACTTTAGAATTTGGGGTTTGAAGGATGGTATCTTCCTCATTATGTATTTGAATACTTAGGTCGGTGGCATAAATTTTATCAGCAATATCTTTGAAAACAGGCACTGCCACCAAACTTGCATAATAGAGTCCTCTATTGGGATTATTTACAACTACTATACAGGAGTATTTAGGATTATCAGCAGGAAAATATCCCACAAAAGAAGCTTGATAATTCCGCTTATTGTATCGCTTATTATAAATTTGTGCTGTTCCCGTTTTCCCTGCTATAGGGTATGGGGAGTTTTTTAATTTCTGAGCAGTTCCGTTTTGAACAACACCCTCTAGCATTTTCTGTACTGCTTCTATAGTTGATCTACTGCTAATTTTAGGATTCAAAACTTGAGGCTCAAAAGTCTTAATTGCTACTCCTGTTTTTCTAAATTCGTTTACAAATATTGGTTTCACCATAACACCATCATTAGCAACGGCATTATAAAAAGTAAGCACTTGCATAGGCGTCATACTAAGCTCATATCCTATTGACATCCATGGCAGTGATAATTTAGACCAGGTTTTATCTTTGGGAGTTTTGATATATGGTTTTGCTTCTCCTTTTATTTCTAGTCCTAGAGGATTATGCAAACCCATAGCATGAATTGAATTAGTAAATCGAGCAGGTTCAGACTCAAATGCATTTAGGGTTATCAAAAACATTCCAACATTTGAGCTTTTCTCTAGCACTTGAGCAGCAGTAATATCACCATATCCACCTCTATGCGAATCATGAATAGTCTTGCCATAATATGTATATGATCCATCTCCTGTATGAATAATCTCATCAGGCTTAACTTTTTTAGCATCCAAAGCTGCCATCATAGAAGCTAGTTTAAAAGTTGAACCAGGCTCCATTGCTGTTCCAATGGCATAATTAAAACCTTCGTAATAGGTATTTGTGGCAGTATCAGCTTTTAGGTTTGCAATAGCTTTTATTTTTCCTGTTTTCACCTCCATAAGAATAGCACATCCCCAATCGGCTTGGTTTTTCACTAATTCTCTATAAAGTGAATTTTCAGCAACATCCTGAAGGTTTATATCTAGAGTTGTTACCACATCAATACCATCAACAGGCTCTTTTATTGTCTCATCAAATAAGTACATTGGTCGCCAACCTCCAGATGTTTTTTGCTTAATTCTTACTCCATCATCGCCTTTTAAGGTATCATCATAAGCTCCTTCAAGCCCAACAATGTAGGCTTTCTTAACTGAGTTATAATTTCCGATAGTTCTCTTTGCAAGTAGCTTATATGGTCTTTTTCTTGTGTCAGACTTATCTAAAATAAGTCCACCTTTATACTGTCCGTATTTGAAAATTGGAAATTTCTTTAATTGTTTTAGCTGCGAATAACTTATACGTTTACGAACTAAATAATAGCCCCGTTCATTTTCATAGGCGCGTTTCATTCTAGCAGCAAATGCCTTAGCAGATTCTTCAGGAAATAGCTTTGAATATTCTATTGCCAAGGAATCTATCTCGGCTAAAAACTGATTGTTTTTGAGATTTTTTCTCACAACTCTAGCATCCCAATGTACATCATAAATTGGAACCGAGGTAGCCAATAAGCTATAGTCATCAGAGTATATATTACCACGAACAGCCTTTACTTCAAAATACTTATAACTCTGCTGTTCTGATTTTGCTCGCCACTCATTACCTTGTATAAATTGAATTTGAATAATCCGCGCAGCAATAGCAATAGCAGCAATAAAAATTATTGCAAACAGCAAATAAATACGTAGTCTTATGTCTTTATTAATTGTTTTGGCCATTTACTTTCCCTCCTTTTTATTTACATAAATCTTAAAAGGAGGCTTGGTGGCCTCTTTAATTTCCATTTCGCGTAATCGCTTAGCAACTTCCGATCTTTTTGTAAAATACATTAAGTCCGATTTTGTGCTAATATGCTCATCATGCAAATCTTTTAGCTCTTTGCTGATGCTATCAATTTTCTTAACTTTTGATTGTGCCACATAATTATTTCCTATATAAACCAAGGCCAAAACAAATAGAAACAGTAGAAAAGGAACTTTTTTCACTACCCATTCTGAGGTCAGAATACTTCCGTCCAAAACAGAAGAAAGATTCCGCAATACTCTAAAATCTGCTTGGAATTTCGGGCCTTTTATAGCTGGGATTTTTAGAGTCTTCTTTTTAGTTCCAGAGGTTTCTTCCCTCTGACTATTTTTCTTATTTGCTGATTTTTTTCCTATCCCAAACATATTATAATTTTTCAGCAATTCGTAATTTAGCACTCCTAGCCCGTGGGTTTCTGTCTAGCTCTTCTTGGTCGGCAATAATTGGTTTGCGACTAATCATTTTAAATGGCACCAGTGGTTTGCCATAAAAATCTTTCTCTATTTCTCCTTTAAAATTTCCTGATTTAATAAAATTCTTCACCAATCTATCTTCTAGCGAATGATATGACATCACTACCAATCTGCCTCCAGGTTTTAGCACATCCAAAGATTGGGTAAGCATAATTTTCAAAGCTTCTAATTCTTGGTTTAGCTCAATGCGAATAGCCTGAAATACTTGTGCAAAATATCTATTTTCTTTACCTCTAGGAGCACATGATTGTAGAGCTTTTTTAAGATCTTCGGTGGTTATTAGCGGACTATTTTCGCGGAAAGCAATAATTGCCTGTGCTGATTTGTAAGCATTGCGCAGCTCACCATAATAGCGCAATAGATCAATCATCGGCTGCAATTCCAAGGTATTGAGTAAGTCTGCTGCTGTTTGACCTTTTGATGCATCCATTCGCATATCCAAAGGACCATTGAAGCGAGTTGAGAAACCACGCTCTGCTCTATCGAATTGGTGAGAAGAGACTCCCAAATCGGCCAATACACCATCCACAGGAACAGCTTTATAAAGGCTTAAGTAATTCTTTAAGTATTTGAAATTTTGAGCAATAAGTATAAGGCGAGGATCGTCAATCATATTCCGCTTAGCTTCATGATCTTGATCAAAAGCATAAAGCTTTCCTTCCTCAAAATTTTGAAGCATAGCTGCCGAATGCCCACCTCCTCCGAAGGTAACATCTACATAAATCCCACCTTTGGAAAGGTTAAGGGCGTCAATACATTGACTCAACATTACGGGTACATGATACGGCATGCTTTCTTAAATTGCAAAAATTAGCTATTCGATTTACCTTAGCTGCTGTAATCACTGAATAACGTCAATGAAATACTGGCAGAAACTTAGCTAAAATGATTGCTTTCGCTATATCACTCAGCCTCGTTCAAATCGATGCTACCCATTACCTCTTCAGCAAGTTTTGCAAAATCTACATCAGGATTATTAACAACTTCTTCATAAGCATTTTTATCCCAGATTTCGATTCTATTGACCGAAGAAGAGAGTACCACCTCTTTCTTTATCCCTGAAAAATTAATCAGGTCTTTTGAAATCTGAAGCCGTCCTGAACCATCCATTTCGAGCATTTTAACTCCCGCCATGAACATTCTGATGAAATCATTGTTCTTTTTTACGAATCTATTGAGCTTATTTACACCTGCAATTTCGGTATTCCACTCGCTCATTGGGTATAGTTCCAAGCACTTGTGAAAGACAGATCTCTTAAGCACAAAACCCTCACCAACAATTGCTTGCAATTGTTTCTTAAGGCCAGAAGGAAGAGCTAATCTTCCCTTTGCATCAAGCTTACATTCGTACGATCCAATGATGTTTACCACGTCTTCAAAATCAAGTTGCTAATTTACTACAAAATTTCCCACTTAAACCCACTTTTCCCCACCATGTTGAAAACTTTTATACTATTGTTAATAGCAAAAGGTTACAAAAATCGTTAGATGACTGTTATCATGCTACTTAGATGATGCTAATAAAGTTATACAAAGTGGGGTGGAGTTAGAGCTCATTAAGTCGCAAATTTGAGGCATGATTTGGCTGTACTTAAAATATTTGTTTTGAGCGAAGCTCCTTTTCATTGACCGAAGCTTTAGCGTAGGGGAACTTAAATCGTAAATCGTACTCTTAAATGTGTTGGTGTGTTGATGTGTTTTGTGTTTGTTGTTTG
>JAOZKO010000211.1 GCA_029935325.1 Bacteroidales bacterium | reverse complement strand
TTAATAAAGAGTTTATATCCTACATAATTTTATATCTTTGAGCCTTATATTATTTTCGGCAAGCAAAGGCATAAAGCCTTGTTTACCACTGGTATTACAATACAATATTAATATTATTATGGTAAAAAGTAATTTTATAAAAAGACATAATGGCATTCGTAACGATCAAGTAAACGAAATGCTTAAAGCCATTGGTGTGGATTCAATGGAAACATTAATTGATAAGACTCTGCCAAAATCTATTCGTCTAAAAGACGAAATTGATATTGACAAAGGTATTTCGGAATATGCTTTTATGAGTAAAATAAAAGCTATTGCTAGTAAAAACAAAATTTTCAAAACATATATTGGCTTAGGGTATTATGATACTATTTTACCTGCTGTTATTCAAAAAAATATTTTTGAAAATCCAGGATGGTACACATCTTATACTCCCTATCAAGCTGAAATTTCTCAGGGAAGGTTAGAAGCTCTTCTTAATTACCAAACAGTAATTACAGAGCTTACAGGTTTTGATCTTGCAAACTCTTCCTTATTAGATGAGGCTACTGCTGCTGCTGAAGCAATGCTTTTGGCACATCATGCACGCTCACGTAAGCAAGTAAAAAGTGGTGTAAATACTTTTTATGCTGACATTAATCTTTTTCCACAAACAATTGAAGTTCTAAAAACTCGGGCTTATCCGCTAGGAATAGATTTAATTATTACAGATTATACTAATTTCGAGTATAACGATAAGGTATTTGGCTATATGGTTCAATATCCCAATCAATTGGGAAATATTGAGGACTATAGTAATATTGTAAGTAGAGCTCATGAAGTGGAAGCACTTGTGAGTGTTGCTGCAGATTTAATGAGTTTAAGTTTATTGCAGCCACCTGCACAATGGGGAGCAGATATCGCCTTTGGTACAACTCAACGTTTTGGAGTACCAATGGGTTTTGGAGGTCCACATGCTGCATATTTTGCTACTTCCGAAAAATATAAAAGAAATATTCCTGGTAGAATAATTGGAATATCTGTTGATGCACAAGGAAATAGAGCATTACGTATGGCTCTTCAAACTAGGGAGCAACATATAAAGAGAGAAAAAGCAACATCAAATATTTGCACAGCACAAGCTCTATTGGCAACAATGGCAGGAATGTATGCTGTATATCATGGACCCAACGGAATTATTGAAATAGCCCAGGATATTCATGCCATGGCAAATACTGTTTCAGTAGAATTGGAAAAGCTAGGATATAAGCAACTCAACGAAAATTTCTTTGATACATTATATATTGAGTTAGCTAATGGTGTTTCAAAAGACAAGATTAATGAGTTAGCAATAGCTGATGAGATAAACCTTCGCTTTTTTGATAACAATCGTATTGGTATTAGCTTGGATGAAACAAAATCTTTAGAAGATATTAATACATTAATAAGTGTATTTGCTAAGGCTGCCAATAAGGAATTTTCGCCAACAGAACTGTACTCTGTTGATACTGCAAGTTATAGCGACAATTATAAGCGTAGTGATAGTTTTATGAGTCAATCGATTTTTAATACCTACCACTCCGAAACTGAAATGATGCGATATATCAAAAGATTGGAAATAAAAGATCTTGCATTAAATAGAGCTATGATTCCTTTGGGATCATGTACTATGAAACTAAATGCAGCATCAGAAATGATTCCTATTTCTTGGCCTGAATTTGGAAACATCCATCCTTTTGTACCATCAGCTCAAGCCCAAGGTTATATTGAATTAATCGAGGATTTAAAGAGTGACCTAGCAAAAATCACTGGTTTTGATGCAATTTCTTTGCAACCAAATTCAGGAGCAGCAGGCGAATATGCAGGCTTAAGTGTGATTATGGCCTATCATCAAAGCAGAGGCGAGGGACATCGAAATATATGTTTAATCCCAGCATCTGCCCATGGAACAAATCCTGCATCAGCAGTTATGGCAGGGATGAAAGTGGTTATTGTTAAATCTACTGACCAAGGGGAAGTAGATTTGGAAGATTTGAAAGCAAAAGCTGAAGAGTATAGCGAAAATCTAGGATCATTGATGATAACATATCCTTCCACTCATGGTGTTTTTGAGGAAGCGATTATTGATATTATGGACTTAATGCATAAGCATGGAGCTCAAGTTTATATGGATGGTGCTAATATGAATGCACAAGTAGGTCTTACTCATCCCGGCTTTATTGGAGCTGACGTTTGTCACCTTAATTTACACAAAACTTTTGCCATTCCGCATGGTGGTGGTGGTCCTGGTGTTGGTCCAATAGGAACAGCTAAACATTTGAGTCCATTTTTACCTTCTCACCCAATAGTAAAAACTGGAGGCGAAAAAGGAATCTCAGCAATGTCAGCAGCTCCATTTGGAAGCGCGTTGGTATTGCCAATTTCGTATGCTTATATTAAATTAATGGGACGCGATGGTTTGCTTGAAGCAACTAAAGTAGCAATACTGAATGCTAACTATTTAAAAGCACGTTTAGAGCAAGACTATAAAATATTATATACAGGGAAAAATGGTTTTGTTGGCCATGAGTTGATATTGGATTGTAATGAATTTCATAAATCAGCAGGTATTCCTGTTAATGATATTGCTAAGCGATTAATGGATTATGGTTTTCATGCACCAACAGTTGCATTCCCCGTTCATGGAACATTGATGGTAGAACCAACTGAAAGCGAGCCATTATACGAAATAGATCGCTTTGTAGATGCCATGAAAGAGATTCGAAAAGAAATCAAAGAAATTGAGGATGGCAAGGCTGAACGAGATATAAATATTGTAAACCAAGCACCTCATACTTTATATATTGCTACTTCTGATGAATGGACTAGACCATATAGCCGTGAGAAAGCTGTATTCCCTAGTTATCATGTGAAAGTTGATAAATATTGGCCTACAGTAGCAAAAATTGATGATGGATATGGTGATAGAAATCTAATGTGTAGCTGTGAGCCTATTGAGAATTATATGTAATTATATATTTCAAGACCACACTCTACAGGCTGATAACGTGTATATTATAGATTTTTTTATAAAATCTCTTTATAGTACAGTAACTTTTTAGAAATAAAAACGTCTTACAGTTTAGTTAAAGAATAATTGTATTTATATATTTTAACTATTAAAAGATGCAACTAAACTATAATAGTATTGTCTTTATAAGAGTTTTTTTATACTTTTGCAAAATTAACATACTGAACAATAATCGTTAAATCAAATTAAATTATTAAACAATTGAAATTATGAAGAAAATTTACTTAACATTAGTATTTTTTGCGACTTTTGGATTATTAACTGCACAGCAGGCAAATGACATACAAGTCGTAAATAGTAAAAAAGAGGTGAGCGATATTTCGCAAGCTGAGTTACAAACTAAAGCTCAATCAGAGATTAAGAGCTTTTTCAAACGTAATAATAACTCAAAGGTTATCAAATCAAGATGGTATAATGCAGCTTTTACAATAGACAATGTACTTGGTGGAATTGGTACTGTTAATGCAAATAATATCTTTCCAGACACTACTATTCTTGTAGATTATGGAACAATGGGATTTTCAGGCCCTTGGATTCACTCTATTGCTGAATGTGTTGACCCTATGTCTATATGGTATAGTGATCCAAATGAATTGACAATTAATGGGGATATGCCTTATACTGTTGATTCAATTGCTCTGTATTGTATATATGAACGTAATACTGATGCTACAGTTGTAGATACACTATTAATTCAATTAAGAAATGCAGGAACTGATGCTAGAGGATGGTTTAATCATTCTCATTTTATTACTAATTATGGTGCTGACACTTGTGTTTTCCGTCCAGTTCCATATGATTTGAATAAAATTTACAGTACTGATGCAGGCGTTATTACTTTTAAGTATCCATTAACAGTAAGTTCAGAAGGTGACACTACTAGTAATGGTTTAAATTATTTTAAAGTTGGTCCTGCAACACCTTTTAATATTGGTGCCGGAGAGCAAGTTATTGTAACATTTGGTTTTATCCCTGGTTATACTTGGACTGCTAATGTTGATACTTTAACAACTAAGAATCGTATTCGCTTTATTTCTATGGAAGAATTAGGTGATGATACATACCCTACTTATACTAAAGGGGAATGGACTTCTTCATATATTCAAAGTGATGATGACCTTTTTGATCCTGCACCAACTTCTTATACTTCTCATTTAGGCTATATGGCAAGTTATGCATATGAGCACCATTGGATTGAATTACTTTTAACAGCCGATGAAACATCTGTTAAAACAAATGAAGTTGGAATTCTTAACGTTTCTCAAAATCACCCTAACCCATTTAGTGGTAGTACTACTATTAACTATAACCTTGATAAAGCAGCTAATGTAAATGTAACTATTTATAATGTAGCAGGTGCTCAAGTTATGACAATAGCTAAAGGTTTACAAACTGCAGGAAATCACCAAATTCAAATTGATGCTTCTAATTTACCAGCTGGTGTATATTATTATACATTTACTGCTGACAATAATACTGCAACTAAGAAAATGATTGTTTACTAAAATAAACATCAAAAATATTTTTAAAGCCTGCATTTTTTGCAGGCTTTTTTTTTGAGTTTTTTTTCCTTCTAATATTTCTACTGAGAAACTCTATGTTTTCTTTGTGCAAATCTGTGTTACAGCTATTTCACAAAATACAGCAAAGGAGACACTAAGATACACAGAGAAATTTTATACACCCCTTAAATCCTCTGAGTCAGTTGTTATGAATCCTAAAGTTGATGAAGGTTTTGAGTGGATGGATGTAAGTTCAAAAATGGTTTATAGCCCTCAACCATATAGTAATAAGGAATAATATCCATACCAATACCATAGTATATTCCTACTATATTTGAATCTAATAATTTGCCTGAAATACCTGCTGTTAAATGATAGATATATGCCTTATTCTTTATATTATCATTACGAACCTCTTCACTTGCTGTATTCATATCATTATATAAATACATATATTTTACCCCTAAGCTAACACCTAAAATAGTTCTTAAAATAATAATTTATTGTTAATGCGGGAGCAATAGTTGAACCATATCCAGAAAAACTGCCATCACTACTCGAGGCTCCATTATTTAAGTTAAATTGAAAATGCTCACTGGTAGCTTTTAGATGTGATGAGTAAGGAGTCCAGAAAACAGCCGAGACCTCTATCTCAAACCGCTTAAGCTTATGATTTTGTGCTTTAGATATATTCGTTAATAAAATCAGAAAAACAAAAAAGATGATTGTTTTCATTTTGATTTAGATTTAATTCTGCATTGAACTCAACTCTTCTGATTCAAATCATAAGCTTACAACAACCAAAACTAGCAAAATTACATTTGGCCGTCATTATTCTGTTTGTCA
>JAOZKO010000025.1 GCA_029935325.1 Bacteroidales bacterium | reverse complement strand
ATGAATAAAGTTATATTAGCTCTTAATAATTCTGTTTCCTTGGGACAAGTATACATATAGCGCATCAATTTAGGAATTAGACCATTTAAGACGGTCAGGAATGACCGTCTTACAAAACAATATTATACCTACCTTTGCAAACTTAATTTTTGTATAAAATTACAACTAAATATATTTAAAATAATGACACAAGAAGTTATAAATTACAAAGTTGCCGATATTAGCTTAGCTGATTGGGGACGTAAAGAAATTGAAATTGCCGAGCAAGAAATGCCAGGTCTAATGTCAATTCGTGAAAAATTTAGCAAAACATTACCATTAAAAGGAGTTCGAATTACTGGTTCATTACATATGACTATTCAAACTGCTGTTTTGATAGAAACATTAACTGCATTAGGTGCTGATGTTCGTTGGGCTAGCTGTAATATCTTTTCTACTCAAGATCATGCTGCTGCTGCAATTGCTGTAACTGGTGTACCTGTTTTTGCATGGAAAGGTGAAACCCTTTCTGAGTATTGGTGGTGTACTAATCAGGCATTAAGTTTCCCAGACGGAAAAGGCCCTGAGCTAATTGTTGATGATGGTGGCGACGCTACTTTATTGATTCACAAAGGATTTGAAGCAGAGAAAGACGCTAGTTCTTTAGACGTAGAGCCAGAAAGCGAAGAAGAAGGTGAAGTCCTTAATTTACTTAGAAAAACTTTAGCAGAAGATAATAAAAGATGGCATCGTACTGTTGCTGACTGGAAAGGTGTTTCAGAAGAAACTACTACAGGTGTTCATCGTTTATATCATATGTTTGAGGCTGGTGAGTTATTAGTTCCTGCTATTAACGTAAACGATTCTGTTACAAAATCTAAATTTGATAACCTATATGGATGTCGCGAGAGTTTGGCAGATGGAATTAAGCGTGCAACCGATGTAATGATTGCTGGAAAAGTAGTTGTTGTTGCAGGTTATGGTGATGTTGGAAAAGGTTCTGCTCACTCAATGCGCTCTTATGGTGCTCGTGTTATTGTTACTGAAATTGATCCAATTTGTGCTTTACAAGCTGCAATGGAAGGATTTGAAGTTACCACTATGGACGAAGCAGTAAAAGAAGGAAATATATTTGTTACTACTACAGGAAACAAAGATGTTGTTACTGCTAAGCATATGGCAAGTATGAACGATCAAGCAATTGTTTGTAATATCGGTCATTTTGATAATGAAATCCAGGTTCCACAAATGGAAGCTATGCCAAGTGTTGAAAAAATCAATATTAAGCCTCAGGTTGATGAGTATAAATTTGATGATGGACATTCTATATTCCTATTGGCAGAAGGCCGATTAGTGAATCTAGGTTGTGCTACAGGTCATCCTTCATTTGTAATGAGTAATTCATTTACAAACCAGACTTTAGCTCAAATTGATCTTTGGGAAAAGAAAGATGAATATGCAGTAGGCGTTTATCGCTTACCTAAGTATTTGGATGAAGAAGTAGCACGTTTACACCTTGCTAAAATTGGCGTAAACCTAACTACACTATCTAAAGAACAAGCTGATTATATTGGCGTTAAAGTTGAAGGCCCTTATAAGGCTGATCATTATCGTTATTAGAGAAGTACTTAAAGTGCCTAGAGTACTTGGATTGCCTAGAGTACTTAAAGTTACTTAAGTTAATTCTCACTAAAATATTATTATTAAGAGCCTCTCATTTTGGGAGGCTTTTTTTATGAAAATATTCTATTAGATAGGCTATTCAGAAATAGGATTAAAATAATTCCACTCCGGAAGTTCTATACAATAATTTTTAGTCAGTTTACTCCCCAATAAATACATTATACTGCCAAGGCGATAATTTAAAGTCATTTGTCGCCTTAAACTCAACTTTATTCTTTGTAAACCAATCAGAATAATCGCCTGCTGCTTCTGCAAAATCTATCTGGATATTTAATTCTTCATTGCTGAAATTAGCAATAAAAATAACCTTATTTCCATCCTTGATTCTAATACAAGCAAATACTTTCTCAGGATTATTTGTCTCTAAAACCAAATAGCTACCGCCATTATTTCCATTCCAAAGGGCTGAATTCTCATTCTTTAGTTGGATTAGATTTTGGTAGAAAAAATGCAAAGGAATACTATCCCAAATCAAAGTATCCTTCTCGAAAAACTCTAATCTCTTTTTGTTTGCAGCTTCTTGTCCGTTGTATATCAATGGCATTCCAGGAATTACAAAGCTCATTACAGCCATTGCCTTTGCTCCTTCTCCCATTTTCTCATACTCAGTTCCATTCCACGAATTTTCGTCATGATTAGTAGTAAACTGCATATGATAAGCACTGCTATCAAAGTTAGACAAATCCTCTAGAATTCGCTCATTAAGAACTGTTGCTGATTCTTTACCCGAAGCTACTGCTGCAAATTTATGATGCATTTCCCATGCATAGGACATATCAAATGCATTAATATGATGCTCTGGCAATTCAGCTTCTGCTAACATAAATACGGGCTTAATTTTATCCAATTCCATACGTGCGCTATCCCAAAACTCTGTTGGCACTAACATAGCTACATCGCAACGGAAGCCGTCAATATTAGTCTCTGTAATCCAGAACTTCATTTCATCTGCCATTGCATTCCACAAATCCTTATTTGCATAATCCAATGCTACTACATCAGTCCAATCGTAAGGAGAAGCCATTGCTCCTGTGGAATCCTTTTGATACCAGTCAGGATGCTTATCAACCCATGAATGGTCCCAAGCAGTGTGATTTGCTACCCAATCAATAATAATATGCATTCCCAGTTCGTGAGCATGATTTACTATTGCTTTAAAATCTTCCAATGTACCAAACTCAGGATTTACAGCTGTATAATCACTTATTGAATAATATGAACCCAAACTCCCCTTACGCTCTTTTACGCCTATGGGACTGATAGGCATAAGCCACAGTATATCAACTCCCATTTCGTGGAGTCTATCAATATGCTTATCAAAAGCATTGAAAGTACCTTCCTCGGTATATTGCCTGATATTAACTTCATAGATATTCGAATGCTTTGACCATTCTGGATGTTGCAAACCCTTTTTTATATTTTCTGCCATTGTATTTGTGTTTTCTTGATTTGTTTGATTGCAACTCATTATTGTTATAGCAATCAGAAGTAAAAGGAAATAATTATAACTTCTCATAAACTTATTATTTCATTGTTAATATTTCAAAACTATATGCTGGAATCTCTATTATATACTTACTGCCCTCTTTTATTATTTTACTATCAAAATTACTTACTAATTCGCCACTTATTTCAAATTCAAATTTTTTGGTTTTATCTGAATTATTAAAACCAACCCAGGCAAACTGGTTAAAATAACTCCTTGAATAAGACATTCTATCCACTCCTTCATTTTGGTGAATAACGATATCGCCATACAACAATGCCATATTAGACTTGCGTAACTCTATCAGCTTTTTTGTCACTTTAAGGTTCTGCTTTTCAATATCACTTAAATCATCACCAAAGCGCATCATACGTCTGCAATCGGGATCATTTCCTCCAGGCATTCCGAACTCATCACCGTAAAAAATTACTGGAATCCCTGGTATTGTCATATTAAGCGCCATCAGCATTTGTAATTTCTTAAAAGCTAAGCTATCCCCTATTTCCACATCTCGCGTCCAGCCTGCTACTTTTGCATCTTCATCAAATCTCAAAGTACCACCAGCATAGGATATAAAACGAGCTCTATCCTGATTACCGGTAATATACGCCATCAGATTATGACCGCCATAAACTCTAATACTTTCATCTAAGCGTTCTGCAAGAATATTTATATCGTTACCTCCTGCAAAAACGCCAAGAGCAGCATCATACACATTAAAATCAAATTGAGCATCCAATAATCCATTACTTATATAACTTCCTATCAAGTCACTACTGCCATAGGTTTCACCCAATTGATAAATGGATTGTGAATTTCTATTAATAACACTATCCTTGAGTTTTTTGGTCAATAGTCTCCAAAAACTCAATGGAATATGTTTAGCAGCATCATATCTAAATCCATCTAAATTATACTCTTGAGCCCACCAAACTGCTGAATCAGCTAACATCTGTGCCACTTCTGGACGCTCTAAATCCAAGGTAGGCAAAAACTTATCGAACCAAGTGGTCAAACGATGTTCGTCCCAACGCTCAAGATTAAGGCTACCATCGGGAAGCTCTAGTTTGGTAGCATATTCAGGATGCTCAATATAATATGGGTGCTCATTATGCACATGGTTTGCCACCATATCAAGCAGCACATTCGATTGATTTTCGTGAGCTACTGCTACTAAGTCTTTTAAATCCTGAGGATTACCAAAGTGAGGATTTATTTGTGTAAAAGAAGTTGGCCAATAACCATGGTATGCTGAGAATTTTGTCTCTGGATCAGGCCAATAACCATAAGCTCCTTCGGTATTTTTTACCACTGGCGACAACCATAATGAGTTGACACCTAATTCTGTAAAATATCCTACATTAATCTTTTGAATAATTCCTTTTAAATCTCCTCCATTATAATTTGCTTGAGGCAGAACAATACTGTCAGATAAGGGATTGTTGTTTGTTGGGTCTCCATCATAAAACCGATCTACGAAAACATTATAAATAATATTTGTATGCCATGCTGTTCTGGGTAGTTCATCAGATGAATTTGCTACTTTCCCATTCATAAGTGGAATCAATAAATCATTAGATAAACCATTTTCGTTAAAGGCATATATACGGATATATGACAATTCAAAAGTACTTGCTTGCTTGGGAATTCCTGTTTTATAATAATTTTCAAAGTCGAGTTTTTCATCACTATTTATCAGCTGATTATTCCAAAGCACAAAGATTTGATTTGCCTGAAAATTCAATACTGAAAAATATATAGAATCATCGCTATGTTGTATAGTTGTGAGATAGGGAGTATCATACATTTTATTATTCCCAATGTGCAAAACAGAATTCTCTCCACCCTGTCCGTTTGGCATTATATTAGAATTATTATTATCAAGCATCCATTTATTATCTGCTACCACTTGATAAGCATACTTTCCTGGCTCTAAAAACAAAACCTGTTGCCAAGAAGTATCATGCCATTCAAGCTTAGTTTTGGAAGGAGTCCAACCATTAATTTCACCTACAATCTGCACCGAATCATAGCTTTTTCCTTGGGGATTGAAGCTAAACATATATTTCTGCTTTCTTGATTTTTTGAGCAGAATATCTTTGGACTTACCATTAATCCAAATTTGCATTAATAATAGTGGATTTTTAAAATCTGCTGCCTGAAAAACAATTTGCCTTTTCGATTGATAAAATCCCATTTTTATCCCATCAATAAAAACCGAATCAATCAACTGAACATCAGAAACAAAATCCTCCATAAAAAGAACATTAGAACCATAGGCTAAATTTTGTGGACTTATTGGTGCTTCGAAACTTGATTCAATAGTATCCTCCACTTTCTCTGTACATGCGAAGAGAAGGCCTATTAGCATTATTGATAAAAAATAAATATAAGTTTTATTCATTTGGCTTTACTTTATTAGTTCAAAAATAACAGCTGATTTTATGGGTAGCTGAACCTCTTGGGGGATTTCACTAAATGATTCCTCTCCAAATTTCCTAATGCTTAAAAAAGGTTTTAGGGATTCTGCAAATTCTGATAAATCAAGATCTATTACTTCTTCACCATTATTCATGGCAATCATAAAAGCTTTATTTCCATCGCTGCGGAAATATACATAATAACCATCTTTAGGAATATAATGTGTTAGCTTACCCGTTTGCAAAGCAGGGTTTGCATTTCGCAATTCTAAAAGAGATTTGGTAAAATGCAATGCCAACTGTTGATTTTCAGGTAAGTTTTTATTATTAAAAACATCTATTGAGTCTCCCTGCCATCCTCCTGGGAAGTCTATTCGTAAAGCAGCATCTCCTTCGCCTTTTTTTCCTGGCATCATAAATTCTCCACCATAGTATAGCATTGGAATACCTCGAGTTGTTAAAAGGAATGTCATTCCCATTTTCCATTTTGCCATATCATTAGCTACATTTGAAGCAAATCTATCAATATCATGATTCTCTAAGAAGATAACATTACTATCAGCATTAGAATAAACAAAATCTTGGCTTAAGGTCATATACAATCTAGCGACTCCATTTGTCCAGCTATCCTGCTGATTAAAAGCATCATTGGCGGCATAGCAAAGTGGAAAATCGGTGACTGTATTTAGTTTTGAAGGTGCTTTTGTATTTGCAAAAGTATTATTCTGAAAGTAAGCCGTATGAGCTACTGTCTGCAACCAAGCTTCACCCACAATATTAAAATCAGGATATTCTGTATAAACCGCATTTACCCAGGCATTCATAAACTCCTGATCAGCATACGGATAAGTATCCATTCGTATTCCTCCCAAATCGGCATACTCAATCCACCAAATACTATTCTGGATAAGGTAATTGGCTAAAAAAGGATTCTTTTGGTTCAAATCAGGCATACTATGATCGAACCAACCGTGGCTCATAATCATTTTGTCATATTCCGAAGCATGAGGATCCATCAATGCCTCACCTCTATAGTTTGAGCGAGTAAACTCATCGAACTGATGCAGCCAATCATTTGACGGCAAATCATTCAACCACCAATGCTTTGAGCCACAATGGTTGAAAACCATATCCATTATTATTTTAATGTTTTTAGATTTCGCCTTTGCAACCATATCCACATAATCCTGATTACTACCAAAGCGAGCATCTACCTTATAAAAATCAGTAATAGCATAACCATGGTATGAATATGCGGGCATATTATTTTCCAAAACAGGATTTATCCATAGTGCAGAGACTCCTAATTGACTAAAATAATCAAGATGATTGCTTATTCCCTGTAAATCTCCACCATGTCTGCCATCAGGATTTGCTCTATTAGCTTTCTCCAGCATAGCATCCACATTATCATTCTTAGGGTCTCCATTTGAAAATCTATCAGGCATTAGCAGGTAAATTACATCCTCTTGTCCAAAGCCTTTTCTATTTGCAGATTTTTTCGCTCTTTTCTTTAGTTCATATTTATACTGATGAACCTTTTTTGTAGAATTGAAAAAATCAATATTAAAACTTCCTACTTTTGTTTCGGAACTAATAATTAGGTCAATAGCTAGGTAATTTGGATTATCAAATTTATGCACCTTTTTTACTTCCACTCCGGGATAATCAATTTTAACCTTCAGCCGTGCAACATCCTTTGAATAAACTAGTAATTGCAGCTCATTATTCTCCATTCCTACCCACCAAAATGGAGGCTCAACTTTTTGAGCTTCTGCACTATATAACAGATGAAACAGAAGTATTCCTAATACAAGTATTTTCTTCATTAAAATAGATATTTAAAAGGCTAAAGATAGCTGAAAAATTAATGGTATGATGGGAAGTTTAGACAAACAAAAAAGCCCCAACCAAAAGGTTAGGGCTCATTAAGTATTATATTTTAATTACTAGTTAATAGTAATTACTTTAGCATCATTATCAGCAGCATCAATTGTAAGAACAATTGTATAAGCAGCTTTAGTAGTAACGCTTAAGTTACCACCCATATCAGCAACAGCAGAAGAGCTATTAGCTACATCAACAGCTGAGAAACCAGCGTCAAAGTTAGCACCACCAGTTGTTGGAGCTACACCATCTTCTGTTCTTAATTTGAAACCTTCGTTAGCTTCTAAAGTAGCAGCTGTCCAAGTCCAAGTATATACGTCACCAACTTTTGTTGGAGCGCCATCAGCTAATAATTTGTTTCCCCAATTCCATGAAGATGGGTCAGCAATAGCAGCAGTATTATCACCACTTACACCAGTTCCAACAGCATCACAAATAACACCAGTCCAATCAGTAAGAGGAAGACCACCTGTTTTGTCCATTGTTAAAGAATAACCTTCACCTAAAGTATAAGTAAGAGTTACATCATATACACCTGGGTCAGAGTTAACGATATTATCACCACCTGGCTCAAGATCATCAATAGATCCACCGTAGTTAGTATTAATCTTTACACCAATGTTTCCTCCACCTAAGTCGATAACAGTGTCAAGCTCAATTTTCCAACCATTAGAATAACGTAATTTCCAGTCACCACCGCGTAATTCCATACCAGTAAGTGTCCAAGAAGTAGTATTAAGATCAAAAGCTGACTCAGTTAAGTCAGTTGATCCACCCCAACCACTAGGAGTAGCAGCACCAATTAGTCCCCAATGAACACGTGCTACAACAACTTTATTCAATTCTGTATCAAAAATTACATGGTAAAAACCATCTTCTGGTACAGTAAATTTTGTAGTTGATTCTTCAATAGTACCACGATAAAAATCAGCAGAACTAGGCTCATCACCAGTAGGGTTAGTGATTAATGCAAAATCAGCAGCAGGGCCATAAGTAGTGTTAGTAGAACCAGCTACTTTTACAATACTAAAACCATCAGTTGCCTTAACAGAAAGATATAATTCCATTAATTCAGCACGATCAACTTGTCCTACTTCATTACGAGTAGATTTCATCATTGCTTTTTCGTTAAAGTCAGCATATGCTGTAGCTGCACCTTTAACATAAAGACCGTCAAGAACAACAACAGGAACTTCCTCTTCTTCTTCATCATCTTTGTTACATGAAGTAAATGTTACTAAGGCTGCTAAAATAAGCATAGAGCTTAGTTTCAATGTACTTTTTAAACTTAAAACTTTCATAGTTAAATAATAATTAATTAATAAATAAATGTTTGTTAAACTTCTAGTGTTTATATAGTTTTACATTAGAATTCGTATTTATTTTGGAGGTAATAGCAAATTACTATTTACATCCGTTGCCCACTTTGGGATAGGGAATATCTCCATTCCATCACCATGGGCATCTTTTTCCCACCAGCTTTGCTTCCATTTACCAAAGCGAATTTGATCTTGTCGTCGGTGGCCTTCACAAAAGAGCTCACGCCCACGTTCTGCTAATAGTGAATCTAATCCTATACCTGACCATGTGCTTACTCCAGCACGTTGGCGAATTGGATTAATCCATTGATCTCCATTATTTCCCATGCGTATTTCAGCTTCAGCTTTCATAAGGTAGAAATCGGTTAAGCGAAATAATGGAAAATCATTTGATAGATTTTCTTTTGCTCCGATTGCTATTTCGTATTTCCCTAATCTTGCTCCTGACATTCTAATTTCTTCAGGAGTTTGAGCTGGCTCTTGCATATAAAGAACTGGCATATATGGATCTAAGAATAATGGCTTAAATGTTTCGCCATCTATTATCTGATTCCCTTTAGTATCATAACGCTGACCATAAAGCATATAAGCATCTCTCCTTTTATCATTAGACTGATATGTGTCGAAAAAATCTGGCACGGCACATAGACCATTCCATGGTCCAACAGTCATATCAAATTCTAGATTCTGCTGATAGTGCAATGTTCTCATATGTATTCTAAACCCAGTAAAATTATCTTCATCATAAGGAATGGTAAAGATAAGCTCCGCTGAGTTTTCGTTTTGCGTAACAAAAGGATCCGAAACCTTCGCCGCCAAATTATATGGACCATCTATTATACTGTCGCAGTACTGACTCGCTTTTTGCCATTGTGGCGTCCCAGTATATATTTCAGCATTCAAATAAAGTTTTGCTAATAATGCATAAGCAGTATATTTGGTAAACATTAGCTTATTATCATAGTCTTTCAAATAAGGCAATCCTTCCTCTAAAGTAGTGATTAGCGTATTATAAAGGTCTTCTCTCTTAATCTTATATGGCATTGCAGGTGCACTTCTAGCAGAAGTTAAATATGGTACATCACCATAATTATCGAGCAAGGTATAATAATAAAATGCTCTTAAACATTCTACTTCTTTTCTTTTTGAAGTTATAGCCTCAGAATCTGCTAAATCAGAAAGAAAATCTAATACTTGATTACAAGTAGTAACACCTGTCCACATACTCCCCCACATTCTGTTCACTGATTCTTCATCATTAGACCAAGTATGCTTATGCACATTTAGCCATTTTCCACCATCATACCAGTCTGCTCCGCGAGTAGGTGCACAAAACTCATCGGAAGAAACTTCCTGAGTTAGAAACCACCAACCTTCATCATCAGCATATGGCTTCAGTTTGGTATATGCCTCAACACTTAAGTTTGCAACCTGATTTGCATTTTCCGGGTATTGATCTCCAGGGATTTTATCATAAACCTCCTCATCCAATTTTGTACAAGCTGATAGGATAAAAATCAGACCTAATATATATATAACTGTTTTCTTCATAATAGTATCAATTAAAAGCTGGCTTTAAGACCAAAGGTTATAGAACGAGTTTTTGGATAAACATTATATTGATCTATTCCGTATGCTAATCCATTCATTGATGTTTCAGGGTCAGTACCAGAATATCCTGTTAATGTATAAAGGTTATTTGCAGAAACAAATAGTGTAAAATTATTTATCCATGAGTATTTATCCACATTAAATTTATATGAAAGAGCCACATAGTCAATCTTAAGGAAAGACGCATTCTCCACATAAATATCTGCAATACTAGCACTTGAAACTCTTCCTTCCTCTTTCCATGTTTCGGCTTCGGGCATGGCATTTAGTGAAGGCAAGTTACTTGGGCTATCGAAGAACATTGCTGTTGCGTTATAAACATAGTTTCCAACCATTGACCTTAGAGCAAAATCAAAAGTCCAGTTTTTATAGAACGTTAGTGTATTTGACCATCCAAACTCAAAATCAGGAGCAGCAGTACCAATTATTGTTCTTTTTGCCTGACTCAACTGATCTGTATATCCACCTGATTCTGATTCATAAATAAAGACTCCATTTTTAAGAACTACATAAGTAGGCACATAAAAAGCACCAGCCTCTTCACCAGTCATTAAACCAGTAACCCAATACTCTTCTCCTACAATTCCTCTACCTGAAATAAATCCTTCTTTACGAAGATTACCATCTACATAACTTCCTAGATCGGTCATATAAGTCTTATTGCGAGCAACATTAAAAGTAGTTTTCCATCTGAAATTCTTTTTCTCCACAGCATATGCTTGCACAAAAAGCTCAATTCCTTTATTCTGAATAGCCCCAGAGTTTGCCCATGTTGTACTTGACAAATTTGGAGGAACAGGAACTGCATATTCACCTAATAAATCTGTGGTATTCTTATTATAAACCTCTATGGAACCACTTATCTTATTATTAAAAAATGCAAAATCAATTCCTATATTTATCTCTGCTGTTTCTTCCCATTTCAAATCAGGATTAGCATTATGCGATGGGCTAAAAGTAATAACTTCTTGCCCAGTCTCTGGATTAATTGCTTTACCACTAGGATACCACAATAATAAACTGTTGTACTCACCAATCTCCTGATTACCTGAAATACCATAACTAGCACGAAGCTTCAATTGATCTAACCAGCTAACATTCTTTAGGAATCTTTCATTCTGCATATTCCAACCAACAGCTGCTGTAGGAAACCAACCCCACTTATTGTTTGCACCAAATTTCGAACTTCCATCACGGCGTAATGAAGCTGACACATAATATTTCTGATTATAGTTATATTGTGCTCTGCCAAAGAACCCTATTAAATTCCATTTTCCTTTCCATGAACCAATATCTCCCCATTTTACATCTCCTAAAACAGCTAAATTATCAGGACCAGCCCATTCAGACTGAGCATCACCACCTTGGGCGTAGAAACCATCATAAACTTCTTCCTGATAAGAGTATCCTCCCAATAAATTCAAATTATGCTTTTGGTTTAATGTCTTTGTATAAGTTGCCGTCAACTCCATCAGCTTCTGAGTTGAATTATTATATTCTTTTTTGCCATAACCATTATCTGCACTGGCAAACAAACCTGATGGGCGAAAATAATCTGATTTATGGTCATTACGAATATATGCGAAGTTAGCACTTGCAATAAGTCCATCAATAATTTCGTAATCTGCTCTAAAGTTTCCTAAGAATCTTCTAGCATCACGCACATTAGTTATTTCATTAATAACAGCAACAGGATTTTCATAACTAAAAACTCTTGTTGATTTATAATATGATCCATCAGAATTATAAACAGGATCGGTAGGGTTTCGAGAAAGAGCTTGATAAATTACATCTTCTTTTCCCCAGCCATCATATTTTTCGTAATCATTCTTTTCAAAAGAAGCAATTATACCTCCTGTTAAAGTCAACTTATTATTAAATGCTTTATGAGTTACATTTAGTCTTGTGGATGTTCTCTCTTTTGAAGTTCCTTTCATTACTCCTTCCCAACTAGCTCTTGTAACAGCTGCTACATAGTTTGTAGTTTCATTACCACCACTCAAGCTTAAATTTGTTGAATAGGAAACTCCCATTCTATAAATTTCATCTTGCCAATCGGTGCTTGCGCCACCATCTCTAAATGTAGAATCAGCACCAATTTTAGTAACATAAGATCTCATATCATCTGCAGACATCATATTTACTTTATTAGCTACCTTATCAAAAGAAACTTGAGAGTTAAAATCAATACGACTATAGCTGCCTTCTTTTGAACCTTGGCTAAACTTTTTTGTAGTAATTATCACAACACCATTTGATCCTCTAGAACCATAAATTGCTGTTGAAGCCGCATCCTTTAATATATTATAAGATTCAATATCGTCGGGAGCCAGCATAGTTGGGTCAGCACCAGGCACTCCATCAATAACAAATAGAGGTTGAGTGTTAGAATCAAAACCAGAAGCACCACGAATACGGATTGTATATCCTGAGTTTGGATCACCACCTTTTTTAGTAACAGTAACACCCGCAGCCTTACCTTGCATTGCTTGAACAGGGTCAGTAATCATTCCACCATTTAGGTCCTTTGCATTAATTTGTGCTACAGCACCAGTTTTATCAGTTTTCTTTTGAGTGCCATAACCTATAACTATCAACTCATCGAGCTGAGCATTTTTGCTTTGTAAAAGAATATTTAATTCTTTGGTTTCATTTACAACAATATTCTTATTTATATACCCAATATAAGTAAAAATCACAGTAGATCCTTTGGGAACAGTCAGCGTATATCTTCCATCGATGTCAGTTGTAGCTCCATTTTGTGTGCCCGATTGAACAATATTTACTCCAATTAAGGCCGACCCATCTAAACTATCTTTCACTGAACCCTGAATTGTAACATCCTGTGAAAACAAGGCTGTACCTATAAACATAGATATGATTGTATATATGTATTTTCGCATAAAACTAATATTTAATAAAAAATAAAAAAAACAAGAACTATTGTAATGTTAAATTTATATTTTTGCCAATCAGCAAAAAATATTGCTGCGCAAAAATAACATAATTGTTATAAAAACATAGTATTGTGATAAAAATTAAATTAACATATATATTAATCGGCTTCTTAATCATTGTTAACCCAGTGATTACTTTAGGTCAATTAATAATTACTACACCTACTTTCCCTCAAGATAATCAATCTGTTGTAATTACTTTTAATAGTGCTTTAGGCAGTGGTGGCCTAGCAAACTATGGTGGTGATATTTATGCCCATACTGGTGTAATTACTGAAAATAGCACTTCCCTAGGAGATTGGAAGTATGTAAAAACCAATTGGGGGCAAAATACTCCTGAAACAAAGCTTACTAAAATAGCTAATAATCTATATACCTTAAACATTACTCCTGATATTCGCACTTACTATGGAGTTCCTACGGGTGAAAAGATATTACAAATTGCAATGGTATTTCGCAGTGATGTTGCTGTGGGAGGTTCATATCTTGAAGGCAAAACCTCAACTGGAGGCGACATATATGCAAATGTGTATAGCGATGGTCTTAATTTGAACCTTAGCAGACCAATGTCTGGCTTTATTTTCTTAAACCTAAATGATAGCCTTCCTGTCCAAGCTACATCTATTAATGCTGATTCTATTTTTCTATTTGAAAACAATATACTCATTGCTTCCGATACTGATAACCTTATTAATGATACAATAATTGCAAATCAATATGGTAAGATTTGGATAAAAGCAAGTGCAAAGGACACAGCACAAACAATTGCTGACTCCTTTTACTATTATGTTCGGAAAGCGGTTGAAATAGAGGCATTACCTACTGGAGTTATTGAAGGAATAAATTATATTGATTCAACTACAGTAATATTATGTTTATACGCTCCGCTTAAAACCTATGCTTATGTTTTAGGAGATTTCAATCTATGGGAATTGGACTCTTTATCTTATATGAAACAAACTCCTGACGGACAGCATTTCTGGGTCGAGATATCAAATCTTATTCCCGAAAAAGAGTATATCTTTCAGTATCTTGTAGATGGTGAAATAAATATTGGAGACCCATATGCTGAGAAAGTCAGTGACCCATGGAATGATCATTATATTGATGCTGCAACTTATCCTAATATGCTGGCATATCCCTCTGGCAAAGCAAGCGGTATAGCAACTGTTTTGCAAACTAATCAGAAGAAATATACTTGGAAAAACACTAACTATCAATTAGCAGAGACGGAGGATTTGGTTATTTATGAATTGCTAATTCGTGATTTCACCGCCAAACATACTTTTCAATCAGTAATTGACAGTCTTAACTATCTTATTGAATTAGGGATAAATGCTATAGAGTTTATGCCAATAAATGAGTTTGAAGGCAATAGTAGCTGGGGCTATAATCCTAATTACTATTTTGCCGTTGACAAATACTATGGACATAAGGAGGAATTTAAAAAATTAGTTGACACCTGTCATGCTTTGGGCATTGCAGTAATCCTGGATGTTGTATATAACCACTCTTTTGGCACTTCGCCATATGTATTATTGTGGTGGGATAAGCAAAACAACAGACCTGCTGCGAATAGTCCTTTCTTTAATCCCATAGCAAAACATGATTATAATGTTGGCTTTGACATGAACCACGAAAGTGCTGCCACAAGGAAGTACATAAGTCGGGTATTGTCCTTTTGGACTAAGGAGTATAAAATTGATGGCTTTAGGTTTGATTTATCAAAAGGATTTACCCAAAAAAATACCCTTGGTGATGTTGGAGCATGGGGGCAATATGATGCCACAAGAATTTATACATTAAATAGGTATGCTGATACAATTTGGCAAACAAACCCTAATGCTTATGTTATTATGGAGCATTTTGCCGATAATACTGAGGAGAAAGAATTATCATCAAGAGGTATGATGCTCTGGGGAAATTCTAATCATCAGTATGCTGAAGCGGCAATGGGATTCAATAATGCTGGCAAGTCGGATTTTAGTTGGATTTCCTATAAAAGCAGAGGGTGGAATGAGCCACATGTGGTTGGGTATATGGAGAGTCATGACGAGGAACGACTAATGTATAAATGTTCGCAATGGGGAAATTCATCAGGAGACTATAATACAAAAGATATTAGTACATATATGGAAAGAGCATCTCTTGACGCTATGTTTTTCCTTACTATTCCTGGTCCGAAAATGATATGGCAGTTTGGAGAACTTGGTTATGATATTTCAATTGATTTTAATGGTCGTACTGGCGAGAAACCAATTAAGTGGGAATATACTCAAGATGATGACCGATGGAATAATTATCTTATTTACAAAGCATTAAATGAAATAAGAAAAGAGGAAAAAGCATGTTTCCAAACAACGGATTTTACATTAAATGTGTCAAAAGCACAGAAATATATTACTCTTAGAGATGCAAGTATGAATGCTGTGGTTGTTGGTAATTTCGATGTTGAAGATACTGATTTTAATGTGGATTTTCCACATGATGGATATTGGTACGATTACCTCAGCGGAGAGAGAATAGAGGTTATAAACAAACAATATTTATTTAACTTATATGCTGGTGAATATCACCTTTTAATTGACAAGCAGAAATCTACACCTAATCTGGTTATTCCTCCAGCAGCAATTGCAAAAGACACTTTAGACTTTGAAGGATATCTGGAAGTATTTCCCAATCCTAGTTCAGGTGATATTAGTTTCTATTTTGAGATATCTGATGATGCGGAAATTAGCATTCACGATATCAGCGGTAGAACAGTTGGAAGCCTAAGCATTACTGGACACGGAAAAAGGATAATAACATTAAAGGATATGAATCTAATATTAAGCTCTGGAATATACTTCTGTGAGCTTAGAGGTGAATATCAGAAGCTTGTTCGGAAGTTTGTTGTTCTTTAATTGGAAGTTCAGAGTTAACACATCAACACATAACAATCCGATAGGTATCGGATCAACACAAAACACATCAACACATAACACATAACACATAAACACAAAACACATAACACATAAACACATAAACACAAAACACATAAACACATAAACACATAACACATCAACACAAAATAGTCTATGAAAATAAAACCAAGGTTATCGTTTTGGGAAATATTTAA
>JAOZKO010000210.1 GCA_029935325.1 Bacteroidales bacterium | reverse complement strand
TTTATACAAAGCTCCTAACGTTAGTTAGGAGCTTTTTTTTTGCCCTAAATATTCTTTTCAAATAATTGTATCTTTTTACTACCTTTGATTGCTAATATTATTTTAGCCTGTTTTTATGATTAGCAGGTTCTTGAATTTAGTAATCGTAGTCAAATTTATTAAGCTATTGAAAGACTTATGCCTTTAATTATTAGAAATACTATTTTAATACCTTCCTTTTTTGTCAAGCTAAGAAGAAATCTTAAAAGACAAGATCTGTTTTTATTGAATAATGTTTCTCCTATGCTTGATGCATCAAAAATAGATAATGATGGTACATTAACACCAAAGGACTTCAGTAAAATTAATAAATATTATGGACTAGCAGTACCTGCAATATTAGGAGAAGCTTTTTGTTTACTCAGAAATACGAGTATGAGTAATAGCGAGAGATGGGTTAGTACTAGCCAAGGTGTAATTACTGGTTTGTTTGATGATTTTTTTGATGACCTTAGATTACCACTAGAGGATATTATAGAGATGCTGCATAATCCTAAATCAATTATTCCAAAATCCTCTAACCAAAAATTATTCCTTGAATTCTATATTATTGCTCTAGATAAATCCAAAGATCCTGAATTAATAATAAAACAATTTGTAGAAGTCTATAAGGCTCAAGTACAAAGTTTAGAACAAGAAAAGAGCTCTTTAGAAAATATTAGAATTTGGGATATTACTAAATTAAAAGGTGGTCATTCAGTACTGTTTTACAGAACTGGATTTGATAATTTATTAGGGATTGGAGAAAAGGAAGCTCTTTTTCAGTTGGGTGTTGTTATGCAATTTGAGAATGATATATTCGATATTTATAAAGACTTTAAAAGTAAAATATCTACAATTCCAACAAAATGTGATGATATTAAGAATCTTAGGTTAAGATATGAAAGTGAAATTGGTAAATTTATTGAACTAAGCTATAAAATGAATTATAAACGAAAGCAAATATTGAAGTTTCTTGATATTGTTATGCCCGTTATCAATAGAGGTTTTGTATGCTTAGATCAGTATCAAAAATTACAAGATATAAATAATGGAGTTTTTAATATAGATAGCTTTACACGAAAGCAAATTATCTGTGATATGGAAAAACCTAAAAACATACTAAAGACAATATATTATCAATCAGTAAATGCGTATTAATTATTTATACTTTTTAATTTCTCCACTTTTTACCCTTTGCATATATGATTTTAAATCACGACTAACTTCAGGAGCTAATATTAGCAGACCTATGATATTAGGGAATGCGAGTGAAAGAATCATCATATCAGCAAAAGACATTACTGAACCTAGGTTTGATGCAGCGCCAACTATTACAAACAACAGATAAATACTAAAAAAGGCATAACGCTTAGCATTAGGATTTCCAAAAGCTTTATCAAAATATCTTCCAAATAAATATCTAAATCCTTTAAGACCATAATACGACCAAGAAACCATTGTTGAAAATGCAAAAAGTGTTATAGCTATTGCCAATACTATTGGAAACCATGAAAATACACTTTCAAAGGCTTTGGAGGTAAGCTGTGCTCCATCATAGCCATGAGCCATATCTGGGTCTGAATATCCTGTAAAAATAATTACAAAAGCAGTCATTGTACATACTATTACAGTGTCAATAACGGGCTCTAGTATCGCAACAATTCCTTCACTTACGGGCTCATCAGTTTTTACAGCAGCATGAGCAATTGAGGCCGAGCCAACTCCTGCTTCATTAGAAAATGAGGCTCTTTGAAACCCTACAATTAATACTCCAATAAAACCTCCTCGAATTGCCTCAGGAGCAAATGCTCCATTAATTATAATAGAGAAAACATGAGGGATGTCTTCCCAATGTATTCCTATAACCAATAGGGAGGCTAGAATATAAACAGTTGCCATAATAGGTACAACTTTTTCAGTTACTTTGGCAATACTTTTAATGCCTCCAATAATAACAAAACCAACTAGAATTGCCATACCAACGCCAAACCAAGCACCATAACCTTCAAGGCTCGGAATAAGCATCTCAAATTGTTTAAAAGTTTGATTTGCCTGAAACATATTTCCACCTCCAAGCGCTGCTCCAATTAATACAACTGCATAAATAGCTGCTAAGACTTTCCCTAAACCTCCTAAATTCATTTTACCTAAATTCTGAAGTTTTAAACCATTTCTAAGGTAATACATTGGACCACCGGAAACGTTTCCGTCCTCATCTAATTCACGATACTTAACACCGAGTGTTACTTCTGTAAATTTCAGAGTCATCCCTAATAAACCAGCAACAATCATCCAAAAAGTAGCGCCAGGACCACCAACTGTAATGGCAATAGCAACTCCTGCAATATTTCCCAAGCCTACAGTGCCAGATACAGCTGTAGCTAATGCTTGAAAATGGGATACTTCTCCGGCGTCATTAGGGTTGTCGTACTTCCCTCGTATCAATTCAAAGGAATGCTTTAATCCTCTAATATTTATAAACTTCATTCGGAAAGTAAAATAAAATGCTCCCATTATTAACCAAAGTACAATTAATGGAAAATGCTTTTCAATGGGTTTGCCATCTAAGTCTAGAATTGGCTCACCATTTTCATCTCTCACAACTGGATCGTAGATTCCCATTGCTGTAAAGGGATCAAAAAACAGAACTGATTCCATTACCTTTACACTAGGAGCAAACCAATCATCGATACGTTCACTTAAACTTTTTTCTTCAGTAACTTCAGTTTGATTATCTGTGGTGACGCTTTGTGCTTGAGCACCAATTGTAAAGTATAAAAGAATAAAAGTGATTTGTAAAAAACGTCTCATAAAGAAAATATTTTGTGATTTATGCCCTTAGATTATAGACTTACTATATGCAAAAGTAACAAAATTTGAAATAAAAACAATACAAATGCAAGTATTAAAAATACAGGTACTTATTAGAGAAAATAAATTTGATAATTAGGGCTGCTGTAATTCCTCAAACTCAATGTGTAATCTTTCCCATTTTTCAACTTCAGCATCTAAATTACTCTTTGCTCCGTTATAGGCTTTGTAGAATGTTTCATCAGAAAAGCTCACCATAGATTCTTGAGGATCTGCTAAATCTTCATCCATTTTATTAATACTAGTCTCTAAAACTTCTATGTTTTTCTCGCAAGTTTGAATAAGCTTCTGCAATTTTCTTTGCTTCTTATCGAATTCCTTTCGTAATAGAAATTGTTCTTTATTTGAACTAGATTCTTTGGATTTTCTATCAGAGCTTGTTTTCTTTAACTCCAGCTCATTTAGGTTTTGAATTTTCTTCTTATCAATAAACTCAGAGATATCACCAATATGCTCTTTAATCTTTTTATTTCTAAACTCAAACACCTTATTACTAAGTCCTTTAAGGAAATCTCTATCGTGAGAAACCAAGATTAATGTCCCATCAAACTGCATAAGTGCATTTTTCAGAATGTCTTTTGATTGCATATCAAGGTGATTTGTAGGCTCATCAAGAACAAGAAGATTTACTGGTTCTAAGAGAAGTTTTGCTAGCGCTAGACGCGAACGCTCTCCTCCGCTAAGAACCTTTACCTGTTTGTCAATATCCTCACCTGAGAATAGGAAACTTCCAAGAATACTTTTGATATTCTTCCTGATTTCTCCTACAGCAACATTATCAATAGTCTCGAATACGGTTTGGTTTTCATTTAATAAATCTGCTTGATTTTGAGCGTAATAACCGATTTTGACATTATGACCTAGCTTAACTTCTCCATCATATTCTAGTTCTCCAACAATAGCCTTTGCTAAGGTGGTTTTTCCTTCCCCATTTCGGCCTACAAAAGCTACAAATTCATTTTTAATAATGGTGATATCAATATTTTTCAAAACAGTATTATCACCATAACTTTTACCAAAATTTGATATTTCAACACTGATCTTTCCTGAAGATGGAGCAGGAGGGAATTTGAAATGAATACTCTTTTTGTCTAATAAATCTAATTGATGTCTATCAATTTTTTCAAGCATCTTTATTCTAGATTGTACCTGCTTAGCTTTGGTAGCTTTATATCTAAATCGATCAATAAAATCTTCAATTTCTTTAATCTCTTTTTGTTGATTCTCAAATCGTGATTTTTGCTGCTCCAATAATACTTCCCGCTGCTTTACATATTCAGAATAATTACACTTATAATCGTAGAATTTACCCTGGGTAATCTCAATGGTACGATTAGTAACAGCATCAAGGAAGGTCCTATCGTGGGAAACTAATATAACTGCACCATGATATGATTTCAAAAAATCTTCGAGCCACTGAATAGATTCTATATCTAAGTGATTAGTAGGCTCATCCAGAAGAATTAAGTTAGGCATTTGAAGTAGGATTTTTGCCAATTCAATTCGCATCTTCCAGCCACCACTTAAACTGCTAACTGATTGGTCGAATTGTTTTTTGTCGAACCCTAATCCTAATAAAGTTTTTTCAGTATTACCTTCTCTACTTTTTCCATCAAGAATATGAAACCTATCATTAGCATTCTGAAGGTCATTAATTAGATTTAGGTAGCTTTGACTCTCATAATCGCTACGCTCTGATAACTCATTAGTTATATTATCAATTTGAAGCTCTAGTTTTTGATGCTCTTCAAATGCAGTAATAGTTTCATCAAATATACTAAGTGTACTTGTATTCTCCAATTGCTGAGGGAGGTAGCCTACACTTTTGTCTTTTGGTATAATAATATTACCAGAAGTAGCTTCTATTTCATTGGAAAGTAGTTTTAGAATTGTTGATTTCCCAGCTCCATTTTTTCCTGTTAAACCAATTCTATCCTTTTCATTTACAAGAAATGATATATTTTTGAATAAATCAATTCCACTAAACCTTATGCCAATATTATTAACGCTATACATTTTAAAACTAGTTTTCAGATTTAGAACTTATAAATAGATCTACTAAACTTAATTTTTGAAATTCAGTAGATAGGATAAAGTCATTGTCGTGATTATCCTCATATTCTTTTTTAGTAAATACAATCACTTCCTCCTGCAATAGAATAGTACCATCAGGTTCAAACTCAATCAATCGCATTGGATAACCATTAATTTTGGAATAGCTTAAATATGAGAAGCTTTTTGAAAACTCCATATTTATGGCATTTCCAATTGTTTCTATCAAAACAGAAAGCTTAATCAAATCTGCCATATATGGTTTTAAAAGCTTCTCGGCCATATTAATTGAAGCGTTTAAGGTGCTGTCGTTTGTTATTTGATACTTTACAGATGACTTGCCAGCAATTTTCTCATTTGATTTAAGCTTCTTAACACTATTATCATTTTTAATTAATGTATCAAAAACAATGGTGTCATTCTGGATTCTTCCTCCACCCAGTCTAATGATTTGCAAAAACT
>JAOZKO010000024.1 GCA_029935325.1 Bacteroidales bacterium | reverse complement strand
CCGAAAGTGGTTTGAAAGAAGAAATAGTAGAAGAAATGTTTTTGGATAGCCAAAATAATCTTTGGATTTCACATGGTAATGGATTGAGTAGGGTGGCAATATATTCTAACTATGATTATTTCCCTTCTGAGAAAACTGGTATTAAAGGACGAGTTCAGGGAATTACTCGTTTTAATGGAAAGTTATATATTGGAACATCACTTCAGATGTATTATCTGGACGAGAATAATTTACAAAGCAAAAAGATTCTTACAAAGGAAGATGTTAGTAGAAAGAATTTTACTAAAGGAATTATTCTTGATTTAGATGAATCAAAAAACAAAGGAAATTATGGCATACTTGATTTTATTGCAGATGGAGAAAAAGGCATGCTGTTTATTACCAATAGTTATGTTTTTCACCTAAAAAAAGATGGTAGCGTTGATACCGCACTTTACAAATCTGGAAATGTAATTATTAATGACCCAATGAATCCTAATAGGATTTGGATTGGGCTATTTCCCAAAGGATTAGGTAGCTTCTATTATGATAATGGCAAATGGATAGATGAAGGAGTAGTACCAAATACAGAACATGATATTTTTGCTTTGGCTTTTGATAAAAATTTCAATTTATGGATTGGAAGAATAGGAGGCCTGTCGATGCTTAATAAGCCTGTATTTACAAATCATAAAGTTATTAAGCCTCAGGTAAATAATTACAGTTTAGAGCATGGCTTACCTTCTAATGATGCTATTTTTCCGTTTTTTAATGGTGAAGAAATGATGTTTGGATCCTCTGAGGGATTATTTATTTATGACAATAAGGATGAAAAGTTTATACATTCCAATAGCTTTACTTCATGGTTTTTAGACCACCATGTGCATAGGATGATAATGGATAAACAGAATAATATTTGGACAGTTACTTATCCTTTAGATCATGATAAAATCCTTCTTAAGAAATTAATTAAAAATTCTGAAGGTGGCTATTTTGTAAATAATCCTTATGCCAAAGAAGTAACTTCTCAACAATTTGATGTAATGTATCAGGATAGACAGAGCCTATGGGCTGGTGGAACTTTTGATTTAGTTAAGATTAATAATATTTCTAGCTCCGATACAAATGTTCAAATACAACCATATATCAATAGTGTATTAATAAAGAATGATAGCATTTTATTTGATGGCTTCCATTTTGATGCCAATCAGAATATTGTAAAACAGCAGGATATAAGCTTAAAGCCAATTGTTGCTTATGCGTATAATGAGTTTACATTTCATTATTCAGCCATTGCTCAGAAATTGGAATCGGAACCTAGCTACCGTATATTTTTGGAAGGTTATGACGAAGGTTGGGGCGAGTGGTCTAATAAAACAGATGTAAGATATACAAACTTGCATGAAGGAGATTATGTGTTTAGAATGCAAGCAAAAGACATCTATGGAAATAATAGTGAAGAGGTAAATTACACTTTTACTATCAGGCCTCCATGGCATAGAACGGTATGGGCTTATATTGGGTTTTTTCTTGCTTTCGTTACTTTTGTATGGGGAGCAATTAGAGTTTCAACTCGTAGTTTAAAGAAGATAATTCGTGAGGCAACTGCCGAGATAAGAGCTCAGAAAGATGATATTGAGGAAAAGAGTCAAAGCATTATGAGCAGTATTCGTTATGCGCAGCGTATTCAAGAAGCAGTTTCTCCACAAAAGAAACTTATGGACAAAGTATTTCCGGAGCATTTTGTGCTTTGGAAGCCACGAGATATTGTTAGTGGGGATTTTTATTGGATGATGCAGAAAGATAATAAAGCAATTATTGCAGCTGCAGATTGTACTGGCCATGGTGTGCCAGGTGCATTTATGAGTATTATGGGTATTTCGTTTTTAAATGAAATTGCAAATAGTAAAGAGGTGCAAACTGCTGCTGAAGCTCTAAATCAGTTAAGAAGTAATGTTATCACTTCTCTTAATCAAGAAGGTGCTGAAACTGATACAAAAGACGGTATGGATATGTCTATTTGTGTTTACGATTTTGATAATATGATGATGCAATTTGCAGGAGCTTATAATCCATTATATCTGATCCGTGAAGGTGAGCTTTCTGTAATAAAAGCAGATAGAATGCCTATTGGCGTACATGAAAGAGACCAAAATCCATTTACAAATATGGAGTTTAGTATGCACAAAGGAGACATCTATTATATACTTAGTGATGGATATATTGATCAATTCGGAGGACCTAAAGGCAAGAAGTTTATGACAAAACGATTTAAGCAACTCATCCTAGAGATACATGAAAAGCCTATGGAAGTACAGAAAGATATTCTTTGGGAAACACTTACCGAATGGCGTGGAGATATAGAGCAAATTGATGATATTATTATCATTGGTATTAAAGTAGCTTAAATGGTATGAACCAAATTGATACCAATAGCATTGATACAATATTTACACCTATTTCTTCTGTTTCGCATAATGAGATACAGAGTATTGAAAGTATTTTCACGAAACATAGCTTACCCCATGAACAACTCAAACTGATACCATTAGAAAGTCCAAATAATTCTTGGATTTTTTATTGGCTTTTGGGTGTTGGAATAGTTTTATTAATTGGTAAATTAGCATTCCCTAAGCGTTGGTATCAGAGTGTGGTTTCCTTGTTTAGTGTAAGAGCCTTTAATGCACTCCGCTCAGAGGGACTGATTATTAAACATATCCTTAATATACTATTGATAATTATATATGTATTTTCACTATCATTACTAATCTCCATTTTCAGTACATATTATATTTTAGATTTCACCACACCATCCTGGGATATATACAATATTCTAGGATTTTCTGTAATCATATTTGTATTAATTCTAATTAAATTATTGTTTATTTCAATAACTCAATTTTTTTATGATGCTAAGGAGGCAGCAAGCCAATATACCAATTATCTAAGTCTATCCTATGGAATAATGGGAATGGGAATTTTTATAGGATTATGGATTATTATTTATATTCAGCTTGACCTAGGTCTTTACTTTACGGCAGCCTTTGTTGTGGCGGTGTTTTTAGTTAGATTATATAAATTACTGAGTATTACCGAGTCCAAAAATAACTTTAGTTTGTTTAATTTTATTGTTTACATTTGCACCGTCGAAATTTTACCGTTGATAATAGCTCAAAAGCTTTATTTTTATTGGCTTTTGTCACAGTAGATTTTTAACAATGTTCAGGAAAATTTATGCAAATCTTCCGTTTTTTAATAAGAAAAGAACATTTTAGTTGTTGTTTTGAAATAAGTCATAGGATGCATAATTATTTAACTGCATTGTATTGCTTAAAATATTTAGTAGATGAAAGTAAAAAATATCCTTGTTTCTCAGCCACCACCAGTTGATTTAGAAAAATCACCATATACTCGCCTTGCCGAAAAATATAAGCTGACAATAGATTATTTTAAGTTTATTAAAATAGATGGAATTCCTTCTAAAGAATTTCGTCAATCAAGAGTTAATATTCTTGACTATTCAGCAGTCATTTTCACAAGCAGACAAGCTGTTGATCATTATTTTAGAATTGCTAAGGAAGTTAGAGCTGACATACCTGAGGACATGAAATATTTCTGTATCTCTGAATCGACAGCATATTATCTCCAAAATTACATTCAATTTCGTAAGCGGAAAGTTTTTCATGGCAAACAAACCTTTGCTGACTTAATGACTGTGATTAAAAAACACAAGGATGATAAATATTTATTTCCTTGTTCTGAAATACATAAGCAAGATATTCCAGATGCCCTTAAAAAGGAAGGTATTGAGTTTGAAAAAGCCGTTATTTATCGCACACTTGCTTGTGATTTAAGCAAAATAGATATTGAAAGTTATGATATGCTTGTATTTTTTAGTCCATCAGGTGTAAAGTCACTATTCAAGAATTTCCCTGATTTTGAACAAAAAAAACAAATAGTTGCTACTTTTGGAAAAACCACAGCAACTGCTGCAAAAGATGCAGGATTAAAACTTACAGTAATTGCTCCATCACAAGCAGCTCCTTCAATGTCTATGGCAATTGAGCAGTTTGTTAAAGAAGCCAATAAAAGAAAACGATAATTACTATTTTACAATAGAAAAAAGGGCTAATTGTAAAAACAATTAGCCCTTTTTTTATCTCTATTTGCAGCTATATGTAGAATAGCTTAAATATTTAATTCAATATTATCAATCAACCTTATTTCACCCATATTAACTACAATAAACCCCATAGCTCTTTGGTTTTTATCCCATTTTATAATTGATTTTAAAGTTTCTGCGTCACTAATTTCAAAATAAGATAATTCCATAAGGCTGTTGGTATTAATCTTCTGTGCTACCCATAGCTTTAAACTTTCAACATCAAGTTGTTGTTGTTTAGCAGCTTTTAATACGGAGTATATATGTGGTGCTTCACTCCTTTGAATAGAACTTAATCTCTGGTTTCTGCTACTCATTGCAAGTCCATCATTCTCACGCACAATATCACATCCTATTATTTTAGGACTTAATTTATATTGCTGTGTAAGGGATTTAATAATTAGTAATTGCTGGTAATCCTTATTACCAAAGTAGGCTCTATGAGGTTCTACAATATCAAAGAGTTTCTTGACAATTGTTCCTACACCTTGGAAGTGGCCAGGTCGGTCAGCACCTTCCATGACTTTTTCTAATTCACCAAAGTGAAATAGGATTTCAGGTTCTCCATTAGGATACATCTCTTCAGTTTCAGGAATAAAAACAATATCACAATTTACAGATTCTAATAATCGAATATCCTGTTCCATTTGTCGAGGATATTTTTTTAAATCCTCAGGATTATTAAACTGAGTAGGGTTAACAAAAATTGAACAAACACAAATATTATTCTCTAATTTTGATCTTTTAACTAATGCTAAATGCCCATTATGTAGCGCTCCCATTGTTGGCACAAATCCTATTGAATCACCTTCCCTACGGACAGCTTTTATAATATGATGTAATTCTTTTATGCTATTTGCTAGTTTCATTTTGTATAACTATTTGATATTGATAGTATTAATTAGTAGTTTAATAATTTGTTAAAATTACAATTTTTTTGTACTTTTGCAGCATATAATATTTTAAATTTCACTATCATGGAAAAGCCTAAAGTACTTTACGTTACCCAAGAAATCAACCCTTATTTACCGGATTCGTTTATGAGCCGTATTGGCAGTCAACTGCCTCAAGCCACGCAAGAAAGTAAAAAAGAAATTAGAACTTTTATGCCTCGTTTTGGTATTATAAACGAGCGTAGAAATCAATTACATGAAGTAATTAGACTTTCAGGAATGAATCTAATAATCAACGACATGGATCACCCGCTTATTATCAAAGTGGCATCAATTCAGTCGGCTAGGATGCAGGTTTATTTTATTGACAATGAAGATTATTTTCAACGTAAGTTTGTATTCCATTCTAAAGGTGGAAAGTTTTTTAAAGACAATGATGAGCGTGCTATTTTTTATGCGCGTGGTGTAATTGAAACTGTAAAGAAGCTTGGTTGGGCACCTGATATTATTCATGTACATGGATGGTTCGGCAGCTTAGTACCTATGTATTTAAGAAAAATCTTCCAAGACAATCCATTGTTTACCGATTCTAAAATCATTATTTCTTTATATAATGATGGTTTTGAAGATAAGCTTGATGCAAGATTTGTAGAGAAATTAGCTCATGAAGGATTAAATGAAGAAGATAATTTACACTATAATGAAAATTCATTCGTTGGGCTAATGAAAAGTGCTATCGATATGTCTGATGCTATAATTTATAGTGAGTCTGAAATAAATCCTGAGGTTGATGAATATGCTCAGAAAAGTGGCAAGAAAATATTAGCCTACGTTGATGGTGATGAATATAAGAAAGCCTATAATGAATTTTATGATGAACTACTTGAATCTTAATTTACAATTGAACTACAAAACAGTTATTAATGGGCTGCTGATAATATTATTATCGGCAGTTGTTCTTTTAGGTTGTAAAAAGCCTGAAGATATTGGACAGGATATTGTCGCTTTGGATGGCACACATTTAAACGTTAATTTCACTGACACAGTTAGTATCAGAACCTATAGTTTGATCGTTGATTCTATTCCTACTAAGTCAGTAGATAGACAAATGCTTGGTGCATTTTTTGATCCTATTTTTGGTTCTACGTCAGCAGGAATATACACCCAAATACGTTTGGCAAATAATGACCTCGACTTTGGTACAAATGCAGTTTGTGATTCTATAGTTTTTGGTTTAAATTATGATGGCTTTTATGGTGATACAGCTGCAATACAACACATCAAGATATTCGAACTAGACGAAGATATGTATGATGATAGTGCATACTACTCTAATAAGACATTGGCAATAAAACAGCCTGCACTTTACGACGAAGATGTGGTTTTTAATCTAACGGATTCAATACAACTGGCAGGAGGTAAAGCTAGACCACATTTACGTATGAATTTACCAATTAGCTTTGGTGATGATATAATTAGTAAGTCTGGACAAATTGAGTTGAGTAATAATGAGGAATTCCTAAAATTTATAAAAGGATTTTACCTGATTGCTGATGAAAAAACTCAAGGAGGAGGAATGGCATATATTGATTTGATTTCTAGTTATTCACGAATAACATTATACTATCATAATGATGATGGTGATACAACATATGAGTATTTTTTAATTAATTCAAATTGTGCATTATTCTCGCAGTTCAATCATTTCGATTATTATAATTCTTCACCAGATTTTTATAATCAAGTAGTTCTTAAGGATACAAATTTAGGCAGTCAGCAATGTTATGCTCAGCCAATGTCTGGAATTAGAACATATGTGAATTTTCCTTATATTCAAGAATTAAAAAAAGATAATCAATTGGCCATACAAAAAGCAGAACTCATAGTAAATGTATCAAGCCTCAGTGATACAGCAGACTACCCTATTCCACTACATATTAGTTTGGTTGGAATAAACAAAGATGGAGTAAATATATTACTAACAGATTATAATGAGGGGCCTATTTATTTTGGAGGTAGTTATATAGAGAGTACAAATCAATATGTCTTTAATATCACTCATACAGTACAGGAAATGCTCTTGGGAACTTCAATTATTACAGGTATGCGACTAATTGTATCGGGTGAAGCAGTTATTGCTAATAGAGCTGTTTTTAACGGCAACAAGACAAGTGTTGATCGAACTCGATTAAGGCTATATTATACTGATGTAATACCATAAATGAAATCACTAATAAACAAAATATAAAATATGTGTGGAATTGTAGCTTACTTAGGGGATAAACAAGCTTATCCTATACTTATAAAAGGATTGCATAGATTAGAGTACCGTGGTTATGATAGCTCAGGAATAGCCATTATTAATGGAAACTTAAATCTATATAAGCGCAAAGGAAAGGTTGAGGAATTAGAAAAATTTGTTAAAGGAAAAGATGTTAGTGGTACTATTGGTATTGCACATACTCGTTGGGCTACCCATGGTGAGCCAAATGACGAAAATGCACATCCGCACTTTTCACAAAATAAGGAATTATCAATTATCCATAATGGAATTATCGAAAATTATAATTCATTAAAGGAAGAACTTATTACCCGTGGACATGTTTTTAATAGTGATACTGATACAGAAGTATTGATTCACCTAATTGAAGATGTACAGGAAAATGAAAATTTAGACTTGGCAGAATCTGTTAGAGTAGCACTTAATCAGGTGGTTGGAGCTTACGCAATAGTTGTTATTTCTAAGAATGATAATAATACACTAATTGCTGCCAAAAAAGGTAGTCCTCTAGTAATTGGCTCCGGAGATGGTGAATTTTTAATTGCTTCTGATGCTACCCCTATTGTAGAATATACTCGTAAAGTAGTATATCTTGAAGATGAGGAAATGGCAATTCTAGAAAGAGGAAAAGAGATAGTATTAAAAAGCATATCAAATATTAAGCATACCCCATATTTTCAGGAGCTCACAATGAATTTAGATGTTCTCGAAAAAGGCGGATATGAGCATTTCATGCTTAAAGAGATATTTGAACAACCTCATTCCATTAGAGAAAGTATGCGTGGGCGCTTGCGCTTAGGTCAGGGAATTATTTCTCTTGGAGGAATTACTGAGTATAAGCAAAAATTGATGAATGCAAAACGCATTATTATGATTGCTTGTGGTACTTCTTGGCATGCTGGATTGGTGGGTGAATATTTGTTTGAAGAGCTTACAAGAATTCCAGTTGAAGTTGAATATGCCTCCGAATTTAGATATCGGAAACCAGTTATTAATGAAGATGATGTGGTTATTGCCATATCGCAATCAGGTGAAACTGCCGACACTCTTGCTGCTATTAAAATGGCTAAAGAGAAAGGAGCTACAATTTTAGGAATTTGTAATGTTGTTGGCTCTAGTATTCCAAGAGAAACTCATGCTGGGTCATATACTCACGCTGGACCAGAAATTGGAGTTGCTTCAACAAAAGCATTTACCTCTCAGGTTACTTTACTTACAATGATGGCATTGATGATTGCTCATGATAAGGGAACAATTACAAATTCTAGACATCAGCAAATTATTAATGCCCTAAATGATATTCCAGAGCAAATAGAGGATGTATTAAAAACAACAGATGCTATTACTAAGGATATTGCAGCAAAATTTAAGGATTCGCGAAATTTCCTATACTTAGGTAGGGGTTATAATTTCCCAGTAGCTTTAGAGGGAGCATTAAAACTTAAGGAGATTTCATATATTCACGCTGAAGGTTATCCTGCTGCTGAAATGAAACATGGTCCTATTGCATTAATTGACGAGGAAATGCCAGTAGTTGTAATTGCACCAAAGAAAGGTAATTACGATAAGGTTGTGAGTAATATTCAGGAAGTTAAGGCTCGCAAAGGCAAAATCATAGCGTTGGTTAGTAAGGGTGATACAGAAGTTAGAGCTGTTGCTGATTATGTAATAGAAATACCAGATGTTGAGGAAATGTTGGTTCCTTTAGTTGCTACTATTCCTTTGCAATTATTGAGCTATTATATAGCCGTTATGAGAAATTGTAATGTAGATCAGCCACGGAATTTGGCAAAATCTGTTACTGTAGAATAATAATACTGTTTATTTGTGGGTGCGTTATTACAAGAAAATATAGCAGAAGTTATCCTTCAGAAGGTTGATACAGAAGAGAACTGGTATGTCTTTTATGTAAGTTCAAGACATGAACTACGAACTGAAAGACTCCTCCATCGTGATGGTTTTACTACTTATCTTCCCATTATTAGCAATGTTAAGCAATGGTCGGATAGGAAGAAGAAGGTTGAAGAGCCGCTGTTTAAATCATATATTTTTGTAAAAATCAGAAAAAATCAAATATATGATGTTTTACAAACGCCTTCTGTAATAACATATGTTAGATTTGCTGGGGAACCAGCAATTGTTCGACAAAAGCATATCGATTTAATTAAAGAGTTGATATTAAATAAAACTAAATTTAAATTAAAGGAAAAAACTATTAAAATTGGCCAAAAAATTAAACTCAGCTCTGGACCTTTTAAGGGTCAAACGGGAACAGTAAGAGAATTTAGAGGGTCTAAAAAACTATTAATTAATTTAGAAACAATTAATTTTACACTAGAAATTGAGTTATAAAAATTAAAAATAATTATATTATGATTAAAGCAGAAATTTATACAGAAAAAGGCCTAATGAAGGTTGATTTCTTCGAGAAAGATGCTCCAGCAACTGTGGCAAATTTTGTAAAACTAGCTAAGGATGGCTTTTATGATGGGCTTACGTTTCATAGAGTGATTCCTGATTTTGTTATCCAAGGTGGATGCCCTGATGGAACTGGCGCTGGTGGGCCTGGTTACTCAATAGATTGTGAGTTGGATGGAGATAATCAATATCACGATAAAGGAGTATTATCAATGGCTCATGCGGGTAGAAATACTGGTGGCTCACAATTTTTTGTATGCCATAGCCGTACAAATACTGCTCATCTTGATCGCAACCATACATGCTTTGGTAAAGTATATGAAGGCCTTGATATAATTAATGATATCAAAGGAGGAGATAAAATAGAAAAAATAACAATAATAGAAGAATAATGGAAATAATAGGAAAATTATCAGAATTGCTGCCAGAACAAACAGGGCAGGGAAAAACTGGAAACAGTTGGAGAAAACGCTCATTCGTTATTGAAACATTGGATGATCAATATCCTAAGAAAGTATGTATTGACGCATGGGGTGATAGAGCGGATAGCTTAAATACTCTTTCAGTTGGAGATGAGCTTAATGTAAGTTTCGACATCGAGTCAAGAGAGTATAATGGCCGTTGGTACACTAACGTAAAGGCGTGGAAAATAGAGAAAAAACAAGGTGGTGCAGCACCATCAAATCCACCATTACCTGGAGCAGGTGAAATGCCACCACCACCGGAGCCTACTGATGACCTCCCTTTTTAAAAATTCAGTTCTAAAATATAGGAAACAAAAAAACCGTATGATTTGCTTCATACGGTTTTTTTTGTGATTGAAATTTCTACTCTACAATATCCCAAATCTGCTCATTATCCCAATTAGCTCGAATATCAATTAATTGCTGAATATAATAAACTGCCTCAGGTTGTATCCGTTTCTGCAAATCCCCAATATCCCATTTCCTATTATTATTTTTATCAGAAATGGCTTTTATCTTATACTTACCCTCTGGTAAATATGGATAATTAATGGTGTCAGAGGAGTTTATAAAATGCTCCATAATAACAGCATCACTTGAATTTAGCAATTGAACTATAAGTGGGCCTTCACCATTATAATTAACTATCAATTGCATACTCCCATATTGCCGCATCTCGGTGGTGAAAAATTCGTTTTCCAAAGTATCATTAGTAGCATTATACAAATCAAAGAAGCAGCTATCTCGCAAAAGTAATTTGTACTTTTCTCTTTCACCAAAAGCAGCTCGGATTCTTATTTTCTGTCGGTTTATTGTATCATATAGGTATGCTTCAAAATCAATGGGAACCCACAAAGTATCCCTAGCTTTATAGAGCTGAATTCTATCAAAATTGTACGCACTAAGTGGAATTGAAAAGCGAATACCTATTTCTCCGAAAAATGGAAAATTAGAGCTTAGATTATTCTTATAGGAAATTTTAGGAATGGGTTTTGGCTTAGGCTTTTTAACTACAACATCCTTTTTTCTGTTTTTCTTTCTTGATGTAGTTCTCTTCTTTTTCTTCTTTTTTAATACTAGTTGAATGGAATCCAATATATTCTCTCCATCAGCAATTGCTACATTAATAGTGTCTTTTGTGATACCCATCAAATATACAATCACACTATCACGATTGGGATTATACACATCGTAATGCCAATTTGTATCAGGATTAAAATCTAACGGAATAATTCTAAAATCTATAATATCACGATTGAAAGTAAATAGTATTTTTTGCGGAGGATATATTTTCTTAGTCAAATATTGAATTTTTTTCAACTTCTCTGTATATACAAAAAGATTAATGTCCTTAGGAAATGGTGGCGGAGTATAATCTGTAGTATCAGCTGTATCCTTAACAAAGGTTGAAGGGTGATAAGGAATTACTAATGAATCTAAAAATGCAATTTCTTCCACAGCTTGATCAAAAATATAGTTGCGATTAGCATCTTTTAATGCGTAAATCTGATATTTGCCAGGAGCTAAATTATTCAGAAAGAAACTTCCATACTTCTCTGTTTTAGTAAGATAATAGGGCTTGTGCTTATACAAAACGCTATCGTCATCAGATTTATAAAGCATGATAAATAGCTCCTCATAAGGCGTATGGTTGAATGCGTTAACCGCTTGACCTTTTAGCTGTAAGGAGTCAACAACATCACCAGTAGAAAACACATAAGAAAAATTATGTACAGGTAGATTCTCCTTATAATTAATTACAGCATCGCCAAAGAAAATGGTATATGTAGTGTTTTGCCTTAGCGAGTCTGGAAGTTCTATTATCAACTTTTTGCCTTGCACATGAATCTCAGGATTTTCTGGCATCTGAGGCGATACTACCAATTGCTGAGTGAGCTTATCAAGAATAATATGCTCATCAAAGCGTACCACAATTTTTGTTTTATGCATATTCATGCTAGCATTGGGAGGCGAGAATGACTCTGGAACTGGAGGAGTATTATCCACAAGCCCTCCATCAGGAAGCACCATAGTTGCACAAGCACTCAGAATGATTGCCAATAATAAAATTATGTATATGCTAAAGTTCTGTTTCATAAAAGAGCAAATATAAACGAAAAACTATAAGAGAACGTTAATAGATTGCTTTTCTTATTAGCAATAGTTCGTTGAGTTTTTGTTTCTCGCAAAGACGCAAAGACGCAAAGTGTTGATTTTGTGAATATTATACATTATTGCATAAAGCCGTAATCACCTGACTGTGTGATTTATATAAAACATTAACGGAGTATTAATTAGGTGATAAATAAATTATTATAGTTCTAAGTTGTTTTAATAAAAATAAGTGATTATTTAGTGCTTTAAGCTGCATATTACTAATCACCTTTGCTTTCACTATTGTGTTATTTCTGCACTGAAGCATTAAATTATTGTAGCATTAAATCATTGAAGCATTATATCATTGAAGCTTTTTCTAGGAAAACTCAAATAATAAGACACTTTAATGCACCGTTAAATTTATGATAGTCCCATTTTTAAAAAGGTATTACATAAAAATTAGAAACCCTCCAAGCTCATAGTAACAGTAGGGATTAAAAGCAGAGCGCCCAAAAGAACGAGAATCAGAATAAACTTATAAATCCATTTAACCCAAATATCGTATGGAATACGAGCCACTCCAAGCACTCCAATTAGTACCCCTGAAGTTGGCGTAATCATATTTGTAAAGCCATCACCAAATTGAAATGCCATAACAGTTGCTTGTCTGCTGATACCAATAACATCAGAGAAAGGAGCCATAATTGGCATTGTTAGCGCGGCTTTTGCTGAGCCTGATGGAATAATAATATTTATAATATTCTGCACCACATACATCATTTCCACAGTGCCTATTTTTCCCATCCCCATCATCGATTGGGATAAGCTATTCAATATAGTATCTATAACTTTTCCTTCTTGCAGAATAATAATAATTCCACCAGCAAGCCCTACAACCAAAGCTGCAGAGGTAATGTCTTTTACTCCATCAATAAAATGTTTAACAATAGTATTGGCGTCATATTGCATGCTAATGCCAGAGAGTAAGCCCATTACAAAAAACAGAGTTGCTATTTCCATCACATACCAATCATAGCCCATTACTCCAATAATAAGATATACAATAGTAAAGAGTAATAGAATAAGGATAAAGAAATGTACAGATTTACGCAAACTAAAGAAACCTAAAATAGCAAAAAGCCCTGCCGAGATAGGAAGAATAGGAATAAGAAAATGCCTATTTCCAATTTCTAGATCACTAATTTTATAGATATATGCATAAGCAACCAATGCGGCCAAAGTAACAATATACACTATCCATGCAGAAATAGGTGTATGAAATTTAATTTCATCCACATTATCTTGGGTATTCCTCTTTCTCCAATATTCATCTATATGATAAACTGGTGATTTCTCAGGATTTCGTTTAACTTTATTAGCATAAAACAATATAAAAGTAAAACCAACTGCATTAATTACCAGCCAAGAGAACATTCGATATGTTAATCCAGAGAATAGAGGTAAATCTGATAATCCTTGTGCAATACCAATAGTAAATGGATTGAGTATTGCCCCTGCAAAACCTAGTCCAGCTGCGATAAATACAATTGCTACTCCAGTAATAGAATCATAACCCATGCTAATTGCCAAGGGTACTATGATGATAATAAACGCAATAGTTTCCTCACTCATGCCGAATATTGCACCGAAAGCACTAAACATTAGCATAATAAGTACAAGAATAACATTGTCAACGCCAACTATTTTTAGGGCTTTCCAATGTTCAATTTTTTTAGTAAATTTAAGAAAGGCAAATATTCCAACATCGATTGCTCTGCTTTGATTCATCACCCAAAAGGCACCACCAATCATTAATATAAAAACAATTATTCCCGCCTGTTTTTCAAAACCCATAAAAAATGCAGAAAACAACTGCCATGTTTGTGGTTGGGAATCAACATCGTGGAATGAATTATCTACTATTATATTCCGCTCAACGCCATCAACTACAACAGTAGTTCTGTCGTATTCGCCACCGGGTACTATCCAAGTTGTAATAGCAGCAATTATTATTATAAAAAAAACTATTACATATGTATGTGGTATTTTCTTTAGCATGTTCTTGTCTGTTTGTTGTTATAATTTCTACGCTAGTTTAATTGGTCAATAGGTTTTTTTAATCTGTAGCACGATTTTTAAGCATTGGAACAAAGGCAAAATTTCCATAAGTTTTTTGCTCAAAGTCAAATTCGCTTTTTCTAAAAACCTTTGTCATAACTTGATGACCATCACCACCAACAGGAATAATCATCCACCCACCAACTTTGAGTTGCAGAAGTAGTTCTTTGGGTATTTCTGGAGCTCCTGCCGTTATAATTATTCTATCAAAAGGGCCGTAGGTTGGTAGGCCCTTATAACCATCTCCATAAAAAAGATTCATTCTATAACCCAGTGATTCAACAAATTTGCTGGTCTTTTCATATAATTTCTTTTGTCTTTCGATGCTATATACCTTTGCGCCTAGCTCCACCAAAACGCAAGCCTGATATCCTGAGCCAGTACCTACCTCTAATACTTTAATCCCTTTTCTTATTTCCAATAATTCTGTTTGAAAGGCAACAGTATATGGCTGAGAAATTGTTTGCCCCGATCCTATGGGGAAGGCTACATCTTGATATGCAAATCTGTCGAATGAAGAATCTAAGAAAAAGTGCCTAGGGATACTGCCTATGACTTTTAAAATCGCCTCATTAGTAATCCCTTTGCTGCGAACTTCTTCAACCAAAGCCTTCCGCATTCCCTTATGTTTATGTGTATCAAGCATTATGCATAAAATATTATTAACAATCCCATTTTAATTATCGGCAAATTTAAGAGTTTTAGAGATATATTTTAAAGCTTATTTTTACTTTTATAATAATTAGCTATATGAAGCGAATTGGAATTATTGGATTAGGACAAAATGCCACTGAGCACATCAAACGAATTCAGAGTATTGAAGAGTTTGATTTGGTTGGACTCTACGACCATAACCCTAGCATTTCGAATAAGGCCGCCAAAGCCTATGGACTTAAGTCATTTTCGCACCCCATTGAATTAATTGAGCAATCCGAAATTATTGATTTTGTTAGCCCACACCCTATGGATTGTGAGCATATTAATTTAGCTATTAAAAGCGCTCGTCATCTTTTTCTTGAAAATCACTTTTTGCAGAATGCCAAGCAAGCTCAAAGGTTGATAAATTTAGTGGAAGAAGCGCAAGTAAAGGTTCAAATAAGTAGAAGCGATAGATTTAACCCTGCTGTTCAAAAGGCAAAACAATACATTGAAAACCCGAGCTTTATTGAAACGCGGAGGGCAATTGCCTATTCCTATGCTAAGGACAATAATATTTCTGTTATGGATTTGCTATTGCAAGATGTGGACTTGGTTTTAAACTTTGTGGAGTCGGGTGTACGGCGAATCCAAACCCGAACTAATAATCCTTTTGGTGATAATGTGGAGCTAATAAATGTACGAATAGAGTTTGATAATGCTTGCGTTGCAAATCTAAATATCAGCAGCTTATCTCCAACATCATATAGCAAAGCAGCTTTCTATCAGCAAAATGCGGTTATTAATATCGACCTTCTGGAACAAAATCTTGAAGTATTAAGTTCCGCTTCCGAAAAACAGCAAAACAAATCCCTTTTAATTGATTCTAAAAGTCAAAACTTCGATTCATTACGTGCCGAACTACAAAGCTTTCACAATTGCATTGAGCAAAATACCAATCCAATAGTTGGGCTAAACGAAGCCTCCTATGTGCTTGAGATTATGGAAGAAATACGGATGCAGATTGGAGCGTAGGTGAATTCCTCTATCCTGAGCGCCCTCTTAAATCTTAAATCATACTCTTAAATCTCAAATCACATCGAGTCGCTAAGTCACTTCGATTTTTTGGAACACTGATAACGCAGGTTTATCGGATTTTCACGGATTATTTTCTAGTCACTTCTTCACTCTCAACTTCTCTAGCTCTCATTTTCTCCTTTTCTCAACCTCCCAGCCCAAAAGTGAAGGCTTCGCTCATTTGTTCAGCGGATATAGCGAAGGCTTCACATGCCGTGCAAAACCACGCAACTTCTCAACTTCTCAATTTCTCTCACTCTCCTCTTTCCTCCACCGAAGCCCTAGCGTAGGTGAACTCCTCACTCTCCAACCGGATTCCCAATAAGAGGCATTTTTTCCATTTTATAAACCTCGAGGCT
>JAOZKO010000209.1 GCA_029935325.1 Bacteroidales bacterium | reverse complement strand
ATTAACAAATTGCCAAACTGAATTATTAAAAATTATCAGCAATCGTAAAGAAATATTTTATGCCTTTTCCCAAGGAATATATGAAACAACACTTATTCTTAGCGACGTAATAGGTGAAGATATTGCAAGAATATTTGAAAAAGAAATTTTGACTTTCAAAATTTCGGATTTATCATCCATTACCATAAAGCTACCTGAAGAAAATGCTCAAGTTTTTGGTGTTTATTACCATATACTTAAGAAGCTTGCCTATGAGGGAATTAATATTTTGGAAATAGTTTCAACAACTCATGAATTTACAGTTATTGTAAATGATGCCGATGTGGATGCTGCTTTCTCAGTATTGAAACGATTGAAACATGAAGATTTTTAGAAATATAATTGGTAGAAAAAACCCGCTTTTTTAGTGGGTTTTTTTATGCCTTTACTATCCTTCGTCTTCGTCCCATTCGATAATAAATTCCCCCTCTTCTTGCTTTTTAATTTGCTCTTCTTCCTTTTCTTTTTCTCTTTTTGGAGTTTGGATACTGTCTTTCTTTTGCTTTTCTTCTTCGGTTTTAAACCATCCAAATTCCTTATTTAACGCGTCCTTTAAGCTGCTTTTTTCGTCTTGTAAATCCTCCTTTAGCTTTTTGTTCAATCCAGATCTGTCGTATTTAACATTATATTCATCTCCGTTACCAATTACCGTAAAATACAAGCGAGGGCGTCCAAAGCCATCATCCTCAATCTCACCAAATTCATTACTCAGGCTTTTATTATAATTCTTACCCATTACCTCAGAAAGAAGTACTATAAAATGATATTCATAACTATTATCAAAATTATGTATGCCACTCAACTCAATTCTCATTTTATCAGAATTAACCTCCATATTTGGAATAATAATCTTGGAATTTTTTATGCTAATGCTGTTTTTTAAATTAGAGAATTCAATATGTGAAAAGTCATTAATCTTGGTATATGATTTAAGTGCATTTAAGGATTTCATATCGTTTAATTCGCCATTTCGGATTTCCATATCTGCATTGAGCTCGATACTTTCATTAATGATATTCCAATCCTTATTGAAAGTACATTTTAATACATAATCGGTAAATAATTTTCCCTTAAGATTATCTGAGCTAATTATACTTTGATCAAAATTATTGAAATTTATAAATATTTTGCTAATATCAACTGCGCTAAGATTTCCCTGATTGAATAATTTATAGCTTCCTTGCTTGCTTCCATCAATTCGCAAACTACCATTAAAGTGTCCATCAAAACCATTAAAACTTAAATTATGAAAGCTTATTTTACGATTATTCATTACAAGCTCCCCAATAGCATTATTAGCGATAAGATTTTGATATGTAAACTGATTAATTTTAAGTTTAAGGCGAATATCAATATTATTGTTAAACCTGCTATCATCACTGACTGAGAGTGGTAATGCTTTAGCTATTTGATTATAACTTAGCTTATTAGAAACAATACTTCCCTCAATTTTGTACTTATTATTTCCTTTATTAAAAATAGGAATTGGCAAATTGGCTATGCTCAACTGTCCCCAAAGCTTTGTATTTCCTGTTGATAGACTTATAGAATTAATTTTCAAATAATTATCTTCCATTTTTCCCTGGGCGCTTATAGAGTCGTATAAAACATCAGATTTTGTAAAGCTAAAACTAGCATTTTGAATATCATAATCATGATCCATAGCTATGTGCCTTAATTCCCACTTATTGCTATCATCATTATGTATTAGACTAATATTAATCCAGGATTGTAAATCGGCTGTGCCTCGCATTAGTTTAATGGTATCGATATTGATAAATTGCTTTACTTTTTCTAGGTCTAAATGGCTGTTAATATCTGCTTTAATTTGCGGTTGCCAAAGGTTTTGGATAAGTATTTTTCCTGATAATTTCCCGATACTGCTTTTGGTACTGAAATTTTGAATAGTGATACTTGATGATTTTAAGCTATTTCTCTTACCGTTGTTATAGTCAAGCTTTAACGACAACTCATTTAGGGCTAAATTATATTGTTTTGATTCAATGCTAAAATCGTATAGGTTGGCACTTAACTCAATATGTGGAGTGTGTTTTCCACCAATATTGCCTTTTAAGGATGCGTCAATACTTACCAAGCCATCCATTTTGTATTGTTCAAATAGCTTCCTATTATTAGAGGGTATATTTTCTAATACTTTTTGTACATTTAGTTTTTGTGCTTTAAAGTGGGCATCAATACCAATTGTGTTTTTACCGAAGCTTAACTGACCACTAAGACCTAATGGTATTCCCTGATATATAAGTTTACCTTTTTGTAAATTATAAAGCCCCGTTGCTGGTTCGGCAATAAGCTGCACGTTTAGCTCAATTGACTTATCTTTTACTATTATTCTTCCCTGGTTTATAAATGATTGTAAATTGTTTTTACCACTTAAAACAATATTGAAATTATTTTTAGAAAACTGCCCATTAAAAGTTGCGTCTTCAATCAGCACATTAAAACTTTGATTTGTGGCAATATTATGATAATTGAATTGGGTATTAATTACATAAACGGAATTAAGATCTAATAGAAAATCACTGCTGTCGGAGGAATTTGTATTGAAGAAATCAAAATTATGAATACCATCTTTCGACACAATTAGGTTAAAGATGGCGTCTTCAATAACAATATTCTGCAGACTATAATCGTCATTAATAAGTTCAAAAACATCAAAACTCAGATAAATATCTTTTGCCTCAATTAGGCTTTGAGTTTTTGTACTGTCTTTTGAAAGTATTATTACATTTTTGAAGTTTAACGAAGCGAAGGGAAATTGGCTAAAGAAACTAAGATTTATTTCCTCAACTTTTATTTTAGCATTAATACTATTATTGATTTTACTAATAGTAAACTGCTTTATTTTATCTTCATAAACATAAGCTAAAACAAGTCCTGAAACAATAGCTAAAAGGCTAATTATAAAGCCGTAAAAGAAAATCTTTCTTAATGTTTTCCGATACTGCTTTTTCATTTGCTGCTATACTTTTTCATCCTCAGTTGGTACAAAATTTATATAATCTACATTTACATCATCTTCTTCGTCCATGATTTCTAAATATGGCTCTTGAAATGCTTTTGTAGTTAATTTCTTATCCAGTGTAAGTAATAACGAAGGAAGCAGCACTAAATTTGAAAACATTGCAGCTAATAATGTAAAAGAGATAAGTTTTCCTAAAGACTCCGTTCCTCCAAAGGAAGAAAGTATAAATACTGAAAACCCAAGAAATAGAACTACAGACGAGTATATCATTGAGTTAGCCGTTTCTTGCAAGGCATTAATAACGGACTTTTTAATATCCATATTATTGGTTTTCAGCTCCATTCGATATCTAGAAAGAAAGTGAATAGTATTGTCAACCGAAATACCCAAGGCGATGCTAAAGATCAGAATAGTTGAGGGTTTTAGCGGAATGCCATAATATCCCATTAGTGCAACTGTTAGTACCTGAGGAATAAGGTTTGGTAAAAGAGCAATTCCTACCATTTTAAAAGAATTAAAAAGCAACCACATTATACCACCAATAATAATAATAGCAAGCAGAAGACTGTATAAAAGGTTTTTGACTAGAAATTCAGTTCCTTCAAGAAATACAACGCTAGTACCAGTAAGAAGTACATTATATTTTTCAGGATTAAATATTGCTTTAATTTTTGGTTCTAATTCAGCTCGTAAGGCTTTAATCTCAGGACTACTAATATTCGCCATTTGAACGGTAATACGAGTAATTTGCATATTGCTATCCACAAAAGAATTAATTATTGTACGCTTGTTTTGCCCCATATCTTTAGGTAAATAACTTAGCACAAATACTTTTTCACTTGAATTAAGCAAAGAGTATTTTGCTGGGTCACCATTATAATATGCCTGTTTGGCAATTTTTACAACATCAGCTACTGATATTGATTTTGAAAATTCAGAATAAGTTGCAAGAGTATCTTGAAGTCTTGAAATTCTTTTTAATGTTGCCGATTTCATTACTCCCTTAGGCTTCTTGGTGTCAATCATTATTTCAAAAGGCAGAATACCATTAAATTCTTTCTCAAAGAAAATCAAATCCTGATACATGCGATCGTCCTTAGGAATATCATCAACCACATTTCCTGTTGTTTTCAACTGAAGCATACCAATTACTCCTATTCCAACAATTACTGTTGTAACAATATATATAACCGTACGACGGCTCAATACAATTGATTGAATTTTTTCTACTATAATATGAAGGCCTTTTCTTTCTAAATGGCGCAAATGTCGAGTTGAAGGCTCAGAAACAAAGCTAAAGAATATAGGAATTAGAGAGATTGAAAGCACAAATACCATCATAATAGATAGAGCTGCAACAACACCAAAATCTACCAATAAATGATTACGAGTAATAATAAAGGCAGCAAAACCCACCGCTGTTGTAAGGTTTGTTAAAAACATTGCTCCACCAACCCTATGAATTGTTCGCGCTAATGCCTTTATTTTCATTCTATGGGAGCGGAATTCGCTATGGTATTTATTTAGCAGAAAAATACTGTTCTCCACAGTAAGTACAATAATCAAGGGAGGTAAAATACCAGTCAGTATTGTAATTTCAAAACCAAATATTTGAACAAATCCCATTACCCAAATCACAGATACGATCATTAATATTAATGGGTAGAAAACAGCTTTAAAGGACCTAAAGAAAAACAATAAAACAAATGAAGCGATTAACATTGTTAATCCAGTGAACATAAGCAGTTCCGACTCTATTTTTTGAGAGGTCTTAGTTCTAATATATGGTAGCCCAGAATAATGAACCACAATTTTGCTTTTGTTTTCATATTTTGAAACCAAGGATTCAATATTATCGAATAACTCAAACCGCCTTTTGCTATTAACTATTTTCTTATCGAGAGTTACGGCTAAAACAGTTGATTTGGTTTTAGAGTTATAAAGCAAGTCTCTATAAAAAGGCAAATTATAAACCCGTTTATATAGGCTATCTAGCTCTTCTTGACTTTGAGGTTTTTGAGTAAAAATTGGATTAATCACAAAGCGCTTGAGACTATCGTCTTTTTTTAATTCAAATACTTTTGCTAATGATAATGTGGCTTCTACACCTTCAATTTCTTTTAAATCATTTGTTAAATCATACCAGAGCGCAAAGTGATCTATCCTATCAATAAGGCTGTCTTTAATGCCAAGATATAGCACGCTTCCATCTTGACCAAATATTTCTTTGAATTGATTGTATTTAACAACGGTAGAGTCATCATCAGGTAACATTTGAGCCATCTGGTACGACATCTTTATCTGAGAGGCTTGGTATGCCATAAATGCGGTGGTTATCCCTAAGATTACCAAAACCAAGATTCGCTGACGTAGTATTAATCTAACAATA
>JAOZKO010000208.1 GCA_029935325.1 Bacteroidales bacterium | reverse complement strand
CAATTTAGCCAGTATTCGCCAGGTACTTTTTCTATCATTATCTCTCCGCTAGCTCTATCTATATATTGTATCGGCTCAGCACCTCGAAACGGATACAGTATAATACCCATAAAAATAATTAAGGAAATAATAATGATTTTAAGCCTGCTCATAAATATATTGATTTAAAAAAAAGCTCGCCAAATCGGTGAGCTATAATATCTTTATTGGGGGAGAATTTAATCCACAACTATAATTTCATGAGTAATTTCAGCTACTTTATCAAGCATAGCTGTAACTCCACAATATCGATCTTGGGATAGGTTAATTGCTTTCTCCAATTTCTCAATTGGCAAATCCTTACCTTTAAAAGTATATACAATATGGATTTTATTAAAATATTTTGGGTGCACATCAGTAAGTTCTCCGCTTACATCCACTGAAAAATCATCTGGAATAACGCGCATTTTACCCAAAATAGAAATCACATCCATTCCAGTACATCCTCCTAGAGAGACTAGAGTTAAGGTTTTCGGGCGAGGTCCACTATCCTTACCACCTACTCTTTCGTCTGCATCAATAGGTAATATATGTCCGTTTACCTCAGCATCAAAAGCCATATCGCCTTTCCAATTTAATGTTGTTGTTGTTGCCATAATATTGTTTTATTATTATTTATATTTGTTGTTTCTGTATTTCTTAATCCTACTAATTAGCGTGCAAAGATATTAATTATCTTTTATCTGCTTGTTTTTCTTAAATTCTCTATAAACAATAGCTTGTTATGACTAAAAGACAAAGACTTAGCGAACTCGGATTCTTTGCCCAATTTGTAAAACAGAGTTTTGATTTATACCATTATAATAGCATAGCTTGCTTATTGAGGTGCCATATGTACGAGCAATACCAGATAAAGTATCTCCTTTTCGTACATAATGAATCTTCGCATTTTTATTTGCTTTTATTCGATTCAGGTAATTGAAATTATCAGCCGTCAAACATATTTTGTTTGAAATAGGCTTCCCTTTTTCAAAATCAATAATACTTTCTGCATCAATAGCCTTTCCTAAATAGCGCAGTTCAAAATGCAAATGACTACCTGTAGAGCGGCCAGTATTGCCTCCATAACCAATTATCTCACCTGCTTCCACCATTGTATTGCTATCTACCATAATCTTGGAAAGGTGAGCATATACGCTTTCTAATCCGTTAGAATGACGCAATACCACTACTTTCCCAAAGCCTTTATCATAGGTGGTAACTCTCACCATTCCTTTAAAAGCAGCTACAACGGTATCACCAGTAACTAAATCAATATCAGTACCATAATGAAACCGATATCTTCTGTAGCCAAAATGTGAAGTTATAGGTCCTAGAAAAGGATGGGCATAGTAAATATGATGTAAAGTATCTTGTAGAATAATTGGAATGGAATCGAAAACCACATCTATACTATCATTAGAATAACGGATCTTATAAGTGTCCCAATTTTGGTAAATCCAATCGCCAGGATGATTAAACTGAGTTAAGGAATCATAAAGGTTATAGAAGTTTGCGCTAATGTCGATACTATCATTTGAGCTTTCAAAAATAAAAGGCTTATCATCGGACCCCTGTGAGTGTCCAATGATAAAGCCAAAACTTAATATCCCAAAAAAAACTAAACGAATAATATGCATCTTAGTACTATTCTAAAATAATAGTTTCTAAAATCTGTCCCTCATTACTACTGAGACGAAAGTAATAAATACCAGATTTAAAAGTTGATATATCAATTGCTTGCCCATCAAATTTAGCAGAATATACCAATTGACCTGTGGAATTATAAACCTCCAAATCTGCATCATTAATATCTATATCTTTTGTTTTAATCCATACTTTTCCTTGGCTAGGATTAGGATAAAACTGAATGTCTTTTGAACTAAGTATATTATCAACAGAAATACAATAAATAAAATTTGCTAGTATTGAATCACTCGCTGAACATCCACTTAATCCAACAGTAACTTTATAATAATTTGCACCAAGACCAACTCCTACACTATCAACAGAAATTGTTTGAGTTGTAGCTCCTGTGGACCATAAATAGGATGTCATTCCAGTGCCTGCATCTAATATTATTGTGTTTCCTGCGCAAACTAAAGTGTCCAATGGCCACGAAATGCTTGGCATAAGTCCCACATTAATACTCTGAAAACTTGTATCATCACTAGAATTAATATCGCTAACTGATAGATGCTTAACCACTAGATTAAATGCCCCAACAGTATTAAACTGAATTGGTGTTGTAAATGAAATTAAAGTAGTATCGCTGGGCATAAGATTTGAAATATTAATTGCCTCGGAAACAACACTAGAACTATCAAGCTGATAACTCATATTCATGATTCCATCATAAAGTGTATTGCCATTATTTATTAGGTAAGCTCTTACTATATCTTGTTTGCCAGTACAGTAAAATGAATTGATAATGATATTATCGATTGCAAAATCATCATAACTAAATTCGTGAGCTCCAATATCAGGCTTTACCGAATGGCGTGTATCTCCATCAATATCAATACTTACATTTGGACTAGTGAGAGCACTTGTGCCTTTACGACTTACTCCTCCTATGCCTGTGATATATAAATTGGTACTGCTAGTAAAATTCGGATTAACATTTATAGAGTTGTAATCCAAATTTGACGCTGATTTCCATGCAGCTAAACTTGTTAGGTTGGTACTGCTTTTCCATATTCCCATATTGCCCGAAGGGAAATAATAATCATTATAATCAGCAATTAAAAATGGGAAGTTAGTAGATGTAGTAACATTCATACAATTTCCACTACTTCCTACAGTAATTATATTATTTTGGAAACGAATATTATTGGAAGACGAACCATTTACATACATTCCTGTATTAGAACTACCATAAAGGTTTACACTATTATAGTATATATGGTGAGAACCGGAATTACTGTAATGAAAAGCATAAGCTCCTGGACCAGAAAAGACAATGAAATTATTAGTTATCAAACCCGCTAAACTTTGACCAGAGCAATTTTCCATTCTAACTCCAAAACCTTTGTTTCCAGTAATTCTATTGTTCTGTACTTGCATGCCATTCTTTGAATAAACATTATAAATTGCTGTATATTCAGAATTTGCAGAAGTAGAAGATATAATGTTATTATTAATATATGGAGCATCTTGAAATGATAGCTTAATAGCCCAACGATATTGGTTAGTAAATGTATTATTTGTAATAATTGCTCCAGCATTCAAACTTCCTGAACTAACTCCTAACATATATATTCCAATACTTCCATTAATAAAACTATTGTTATGAAAAGTGATAAATGATATATCGTTAGACGGTTGATTTGTTGCATAAACTAGAGCCGAAAAGAAACCTGCTGCAGTTGTTAGGTTGTTTTTCAAAACGCAATTTTTAATACTATTATTATTAGTCGTGCCTGCAAACTCAAGAACAATAGCATTAGTATTATTGCCAGTACGCTCCAATGTAACCGCTTGAAATAAAATATATTTGGCGCTATTAAATTTTACAATATAATTATTTGTTGAGCTTGTGGATGATGCAAATTGAATATTTACGGTACTGCTATCGTTAGCTGCAGACTTAAATGTAATTGTATTTGTAGCACTTGCTCCAAGAATACTGTTTATTGCAAATTGCTCAGTATATGTTCCTGATGCTATATTGAATACTACGGCTCCATTTACTCCTGAGGAGTGTAAAGCTGAAACTGCAGCAGCAATGGTTGAATAATCAGCTCCTGAACCCCCAATGGTTTTTGTTCCGCTTAGTTGAGCAAAGGTTGAAAGCTGAGCAAATAAAATAATAGTTAAGAAGAATAACTTTTTTTTCATAATAGTAATTTTGTGTGTATTTAAAATAATTTAAAAAATTAAAAGCGCAAAAGTAATAAAGAAAATGTAACCTAAAATAATAGATTAGGTATAACACACATAATTTATTAAAACCGCCATTTGAATAGTTAATAATAATATTCAGATGCTGAGTTTTGATTTTTGTTGTCTCAGTTGAAAAAATGTGTAGTTTTACTGCTTCATTTTTTAACGAAGAAAAGAAGGCTTAATAGATTAATTATGACATTTGTAAATATTTATATTAGAAATAAAACCTTACTAATTGGCTTTTTGATAGTCTTTGGTTTATCATTAGGCTCTTGTACGCGTGCCCGCTATCGTAAAATGATAAAAAAGCGTCGTACAGGTCATAAAAAACGCAAAACTCACCGTAGTAAATACTCCAAAAAGCTTAGAAAAAGTACAATTTCTACTAGCTCGAAGTACTATATTAAAAACCAGAGAAAGAATTATAGACGTCGTCCTTGGTACGATCATTAGAAAGAAAATATATAATTTAAGCCGATTTGCAAAATGCAAATCGGCTTTTTTTTGGATCTTTTCTTTGTGAATTTCGAAAATATTGATAATTATAAGGAGATGGAGAAACCTTAAACGTTTAAGGTTCGAATTGCACAAAATGTTCTATTTTGTAAAAATAATAATGATTAACTTTGTATCATGATTGATATTTATACCGACGAGTATTTTATGAAAGAGGCTTTGAAAGAAGCACAAAAAGCTTATGATGAGGATGAGGTTCCAATAGGAGCAATAATAGTTAGTAATAAACGAATAATTGCTAGGGCTCATAATATGACTGAGGCGTTAAATGATGCAACAGCACATGCAGAAATGCTTGCAATAACTGCTGCTGAAAATTTCTTATCGAGCAAATACTTAAATGACTGCAGCCTATATGTTACATTAGAGCCTTGTGTAATGTGTGCAGGAGCCAGCTATTGGAGCCGATTGGCTAAAGTTGTGTATGGAGCCAGTGACCAACGATATGGCTTTAAGAAAGCAGGAAACAAGCTGTTTCACCCCAAAACAGAAATTATCAGTGGAATAATGGAGCAGGAAACAGGAGAATTATTACGGAGTTTTTTTTTAAAGAAAAGGTAATTAAAAGAGGAGTTCACCTGCGCTAGGGCTTCGGTGGAGGAAGGAGGAAAGAGGAGAGCTAGAGAAGTTGAGAAGTTGAGAAGTTGGGTGGTTTAGCGGCACGTGAAGCCTTCGCTATGTCCGCTGAACAAATGAGCGAAGCCTTCACTTTTGGGCTGGGAAGTTGAGATAAGGAGAAAAGGAGAGCTCGAGAAGTTGAGAACCAAAGTGATTTAAGAGTTAAGAGGAAAAAGGATAGAGGAGTTCACCTGCGCTAAGGCTTCGGTGGAGGAAGGAGGAAAAAAGGAAAGAGGAGTTCACCTGCGCTAAGGCTTCGGTGGAGGAAGGAGGAAAAAAGGATAGAGGAGTTCACCTGCTGCTAGGGCTTCGGTGGAGGAGAGAGGAAAAAGGAGAGCTAGAGAAGTTGAGAAGTTGAGAGAGAAGAAGTGACTAGAAAATAATC
>JAOZKO010000207.1 GCA_029935325.1 Bacteroidales bacterium | reverse complement strand
GCTAAAGCACTGGGCTAATGAATGTCAAATACTTAACTCTTCTTAGCTTAACGGAATTTTCTAATAAAAATTAATTTAATAATTCGGATATTCTAACCAACTTAATGAATTCACTTCTATACCCATATGGGTCATATTTCGCGGCTTCTTTGGCCCTTTCAAGAACTTGACTATAGGATGCTGAGCCCTTATGTTCTGAGTCTCTAAGTAATAAGCCAAATTCTGCTACAGAAGTGGAGAGAAGTAGATTGTTTGATATTTGATCTAATTCTATATCCCTCAAATAAATACTCTTACTTATAAGTTTACTTTTTTTACCCTTGGGCTCTTTATATCGAAATTTCACTGTCAATAACTCCTCACTAGCAATTATATTTGTTGTTTGGTATTTCAAAGTATCTATTTTTTGATTACTGTCATCGCGATTGCCAGAGTCAGCGAATACAACTTCATAAATTGCTGTTACACAATGCCCAAGACCAATCTCTCCAGCGTCTTTCTTATCATCATTAAAGTCCTCTGCTGCAAGCATCCTGTTTTCGTAACCTATCAATCGGTATGATTTAATTTTGGCAGGATTGAACTCAATTTGTATCTTCACATCTTTTGCAATAGTATATATTGTGCCCCACAGCTCAGTGCTAAACATTTTCTCTGCTTCCAAGATATTATCAATATATGCATAATTGCCATTTCCAGCATTGGATATTTGCTCCATTTTTCCATCTTTATAGTTCCCCATACCAAAACCTAGTATAGTGAGATAAACACCATCTTTCCGCTTCTTTTCAATCATTTTCACTAAAGATACATCGTCCCTTAGACCCACATTAAAATCTCCATCTGTAGCTAAAATAACTCTATTATTACCTTTTTCTATAAAATTATCTTTAGCAATTTTATATGCCAATTCAATCCCTTCACCACCAGCTGTGGAACCTCCTGATTGCAACTGATCAATAGCTTTAAATATTTTTTCTTTCTTGGCCCAGATGTTGATTTCAGAACACAACCTGCAGCTCCAGCGTAAACTACAATAGCAACTCTATCTTGAGGGCGTAGCTTGTTAATTAATATTTTCATTGACTTTTTGACCAAAGGTAATTTATTATGAGATGACATGGAACCCGATACATCTAAAAGAAAGACCAAGTTATTAGGAGGTATTTCGTCTGCGTCAAGCTCTTTTGCCTTTAGTCCAATTTGAACTATTCCATGCTCCGAATTCCATGGGCATACTGTAGCTTCCAGATTTATTGAAAATGGTTGATCTCCTTTTGGGGAGGCATAATCATAGTGAAAATAATTAATTAGCTCTTCAATACGAACGGCATCTTTTGGAGGCATCTGATTATTCTCCAGATACCTTCGGGTGTTTGAATAGGAAGCTCTATCAACATCTATTGAAAATGTTGATAATGGATGATCCATAACAGTTTTGTATGCATTTTCTTCAATGCTATCATAGGATTCTGTATTGTTACAATTTGTTCTAGTTAATATAGCATTATCATAAGATTTTGTATTATTGCTATATTGTTTAGATAATTTTCTTGCTCTCCTGCGCCTTCTATTATTGGTTGGAATGCTTTGACAGGCCATAGATGCCATGCTGCTGCAAGATGATTGATTATAACTAATCACTGGGACTCTGTTGCATCTAATTTCAACTACTTCTAAGTTTGTAGCCGAAGTTTCTAAACTTACATTTAGGATTAGTGTTTTATTGCTATCAATTGAAACTCCTTTAGTTATTTGTTTTGTATAACCTATAAAACTAAACTCGATATTGTATTTTCCTGGTTTTATTAAATTCACTAAATATTCTCCATTAATATTTGATAATACTCCTATGACAAGACTATCAACAGTGTCTCTTACAACAACAGTTGCATAAGGAATAGAGTCATTAGTTTGCTTATCAGTTATTACTCCTTTTATTGATACAGTTTGGCTATAGCCAATTCCTAAAAAAAGAATAAAGATTATTGAAATAGTTAATTTTTGCCTCATGATTTATATGTTTTTAGTTAATAATTATGGAGCAAGCTAGCACAGTTTGCAGTAAAAGTAAATAGAGCACCAATTAACGGTTGGCAAGAAGCAGTTCTAGGTATGGAATTATAAGTAAATGGATATAGTGTTTCTAAGAAAACTGTCAAATTTCACCTGGCTGATTTGGCAAATAGGCGGTGCAAACTCCTATTTTTATTTGTGTGAATGTTTTGCCACGAATGCACGAATTTATTCTCTTTGTTAATGTTAATACTTCGTTGAGTTTTTGTTTCTCGCAAAGACGCAAAGGCGCAAAGGGTTGATTTTGTGATTATTATAGATTATTGCAGAAAACCGTAATCGCCTGACTGTGTGATTTATATAAAACATTAACGGAGTATTATAATGTGATATTGAAAATAATAACACGAATTTATAAAAAAAACCTTTGGATTTTTCTATTAGTGAATCATAATTTTGTATTTCATAAAATTATATTCGTGCATTCGTGGCTTTTTTAATAGGATTGAGTGACAGTTAATATTATCTAATTGATTGTTTGTATGAATAATTTTATATTTTTGTTTTTTATGTTAAGAATTGAAAATAGATTTTTTAAACGAAAACAAATATTCTAATTATGAAGTATACAGTATTATTTTCTTTAGTATTTATATTATTTATTAACAGTCATACGGCAATGGCTCAGACTGATAGTGTCAAAACATCTTCTTTTGATTTTGATATAGGTGTTGATATGATGAGTCGATATGTATGGAGAGGAATTGAGTATAGTGGTAATGGCCCGAGCATTCAGCCATCAATTAGTATGAATTATAAAGGTTTAGAAGTTGGATTTTGGGGTGCTTATTCTACAAATGGAAACAATAGCAACCAAGAGATTGATTTTTATGTTAATTATACTTTTCTGAAAGATTATATAACAATTGGTTTTACGGACTATTATATTGCCAATGAATTGGTTAGTAACGAATTTGTAAATTATAAAAGTGATACTATTGGTCATGTTTTGGAAGGTTCAATAAGTATTAACGGCGGAGACAAAATACCTTTATCCCTTTTATTGGGGGTGAATTTTTATGGAAATGATGCAAATAGAATTGAAAACGATCCAAACAGCAACAAATTTAATAAGGTAGTAGGAATTCAGTACTCAACTTATTTGGAATTAGCATATTCAACTACTATCAGTAATTTATCTTTTGATGCCTTTGCTGGTTTTAACCTAACTGCTCCAAGGAATGCAGATAGCAATACTGGATACCTTGGCGAAAGCGGCTATTATGGCTCAAAGAAAGGTTTAGTAAATCTAGGATTTACTTTTGAAAAGGAGATAAAAATTACAAACAGCTTTTCTATACCCCTTAACGCATCAATTATTACTAATCCATTGGATAAGCATGTATATTTTGTAGTTGGCTTGAGTTTGTAAATGACAAGCTACTTGCTGGCACTATTTAACAATAGTAACTGTTCTTACTTCATTATCAAGATTAATCTTAAGAGTATAAACACCTTTTGATAGATTTTCAACATTAAGTGTTTTGCTAGTCATTTTCTTTTTCATGACAATTTTCCCTGAAGAATCAATTATTTCCAAGTCAAAATTCGTCCAATCTGTATCTATAGTTAGAATGGTATTAATAGGATTTGGATATACCTTAATTGTCATTTCTTTCAATTCAACTGCCTCAATGCCAACATTAGAAGAAAACATATTGCTTATACTAAAATCCATCTCAGGGCTAAGATAAGCTGCTGTAGTGTTTCTTATGGAAACTCTAAATAAATCAATTTCAGGAGCAAAAGTCATGAATTGATAATTAGAAGTAAGGTGGGAGTAATCTTGCATCAAACTCCTATTATTCGAAACACTCATATTAAGTCCATTAGAGATATTATTCCTAACTCCATTGTATCTACTGCAGAAATTGAGACTATTATTTCTAGCAATCTGATTATTTGCGGTATATAGGTTATCATCAGGAATACTATCAGCATAGGAATTTGACCTATAAGTAATAATAGGGGAGACAGGTGCAATTTCAGCCACCATAGCAATTAGACTATCATGTAATTCCGTAGATTTTGCTAAAGCACTTATAATATATCCATCAGCAAAACCTTGTGTTCGTTGGTTAATAAAATATTTCACATCATTGACATTATTTGCTCCATCTTGATTTGGATCAATGAGTTCGATGGATTTACGAAGTGTAAACCAGATAGGCTCATAATTTCCAGTAATAATACCATGGCTATTATCATCACCCATCATATGCTGAAAAACTCCCATATTAGCATTGAAACCAGAAACTACTGACATCATACCTGCGAAACCAATCGATGCCCATGCTTGTTCATTACTTTCTGAAGGTATATGAATAACCATCACCTGATTACGAGTAAGTACAGCGCTCACAGTCCAGTCTAAGTGTCGAGAGATAACTGATTTGCCTCCAAGATCACCACTTGCTGCAGTGGCTGAATTCCAGCTCATTAGACTTGAACATTCCATTCCTCCTTTAGCAGAAAGAATGCTTTTAATGTCAAGAATTGAGTTTGCTAATAGTACATCAACATAATCTAGACTATGCGGATTAGAATTTATTGAGTTCATTCCATCTATCATGGCTTTAGCCTCAATAACGAAAACACTATCTGTGGAAAATAAATTTCCTGCAGCAATAATCCCTCTTACTTGGTTGTATGTTGATGTATTACCAAATTGAGGTTTTACATAGTTCAGAAAAATATCAGAAATTCGACTAGCAAGAATTTCTCCTTGAGCAAATCCTCTCTGATAATGAGTGCCTTGTACTTTGATAACCAAAAGGTTATTGGTGTCAGCATATATGCTGCCATGTGTAGATTGTGATGAAATATTATTTACAAAAAATCCAACAAAGATAATAATGGCAATAAATCTAAAGGTTTTAAACATGATTACTGATTTTTAGAATAGTGAAATTCACTGTTAATAATGTTAATTCTAGGCAAAGTTAAAAAAATAACTAATTCTTTTACAATTTTTGTCGAGGGAGCAGGGTAGGCGCACACTTTATTTTCTGAACTATTTGTTTTTCTTTCCGTTGCGCTTAAAGATTATTGAAGGTTAGTATTTTAAGAATACCTGAGACGTAAATCAAACAAAGCATGAGATTTGCCCATGGTTATATATGAACAATAAAATCAAAAAATATTTTAAAATATTTATTACTCATCAGTATTATACCTTTTATCAAAATAGTGTATTTTATATTTCATAAGGCGCAGGCCCTGAAAGGGTCAGGTAATAATAGCCATGGGTGAAACCCATGGAAATTATAATTAGCATGATGGTTTTGGCGTATATTTTTGTTTTTTCAACAAAAATTATGACAAAACATTAATTGGTAATTTTTAGAATGATTTTATTAGG
>JAOZKO010000206.1:3936-5442 GCA_029935325.1 Bacteroidales bacterium | reverse complement strand
ATCGACCTTCCCGATATTTATCGGGACGCTCTAACCAACTGAGCTACCTCGCCATGAGGGTTTTGACTTTTAAGCTTTTTGATATCGACCTTCCCGATATTTATCGGGACGCTCTAACCAACTGAGCTACCTCGCCATATTTACTGGTTATTATCACTTTGAGATATTTATCTGGCATCTGCCAAACCTCATAGTGATTCCTAAGAAATTTATTTCCTTAAGGGCTGCAAAGATATTAATTTTATTATCTCTGCAATGGCTTTTTGTTGCAAATTTGAAATAAATTAATACTTCTTATAATATAGTGGAATACAGTAGGATACAGTTATTGTTATACGGATATCTAATAATAAATCCTCCTTAGGTTTTCCGTTTCTTCTTTTTAGCAGCAGGAAAAAGTATATTATTAAGTATTAATCTATATCCTGGTGAATTAGGATGAAGATCCAAATCAGTAGGAGGGTCACCTACCAAATGTCGATAATCTTCGGGGTCGTGACCTGCGTAAAAGGTCCAGGTGCCTTTGCCAAATTCGCCATGAATATATCGTGCTTCACCCAATGCTTTGCTCTGACCCATAATTAATGAACCTGATTTTATAAAATGCTTATTAAAAGCAGTAGTCTGACCGTAGAAGCTTTTTATAACTTGGCTGTGATTTTGGCATAGCATACTTGGTACAGGATCCCATTTTGCTGAGAAATCAAAAAGCGTAAAGAAATCATTATTCTCTTTTACTTGCTGCTGTCGTTTATATGGGTTGATATCTATATTAGATACTTCATACTCATAAGGATTGCTACTAATTGTGAAATCCTTAAAAGCAAAGCATTTGGAATAGTCCATTGATTTTGCAGCACCTGGGCTCATAGCGTCGTGGTCAAATGGTTGCGAACAAATATCAACACCCTCGGCGGCCAAGGCTATATCGTAGCTGTCGGGGGCTGAGCACATGGCAAATAGGAAGCCACCTCCACTGGTGAAATCTCTAATCTTTTTTGCAACAGCAAGTTTAAGCTCTGATACTTTATTATAACCTAATCGCTTAGCTGTTTCTTCCGAAATTCGTACCTGCTCCTTATACCATGCTTGGTTTTTATAGTTTGCCCAAAATTTACCATATTGTCCGGTAAAATCCTCATGGTGAAGATGTAGCCAGTCGTATAAAGGTAGTTTGCCGGTAAGAACTTCTTCATCATAAATAATATCATAAGGTATTTCAGCATATGTCAATACCAAGGTAACGGCATCATCCCAAGGCTGCTGATTTGGTGGTGAGTAAACTGCAACTTTTGGTGCTTTTTGCAATTTTACTACATCCATATTTGCTGTTGGATCAGCTATCTCCGATATAATTGTGGTGCTCTGACCATTGCTTATTATTTCGTAACTCACTCCACGGATTTTACAATCTTGCTCTATGCTTTCGGTATATTGCATCATAAAACTACCACCTCTATAATTTAGCAACCAATCTACAGGTATCTCTAAAGTTAATGCTTTAAA
>JAOZKO010000206.1:0-3836 GCA_029935325.1 Bacteroidales bacterium | reverse complement strand
CACCTCTATAATTTAGCAACCAATCTACAGGTATCTCTAAAGTTAATGCTTTAAACGCAATACCATAGGCTTTTAGGTGATTTTTCTGATTGTTATTATCCATGGGAATAAGTATATACGTAGCTTTTATGCTAGTACTTATTACCAAGAGGGATAATAAAAGGAAAATATGTTTTTTAAATAATTTCATTAAATGTATTATTATTATTAATACTTAAGATAACTCCCAACTCCCAACTTCCAACTTCCAACTCCGAACTCCCAACTCCGAACTTCCAACTCCCAACTCCGAACTCCCAACTCCCAACTCCAAACTCCGAACTTCCAACTCCCAACTCCGAACTTCAGCCTAAAACAAATCTTCACCTTCCTTAGTAATAGGAGGTAGAGTATCGGTTTTAGCATCAGGGTCAGGGTAATCATCCATTTTTGATCGAATGGTTTTAGGAGCAGTATCAAAACTTTCGTTAGGATTTAATCCTGCTGCATTATCATAACTAAAATCGCCACCAAAAGCTTCTGTAAGGTTGGTGAATTTTGCATAATTATTCAAGAACTTAATTGGAATATCTTCTAAAGCTCCATTTCTGTGCTTTGCAACAATTAGTTCAGTATAACCAGCTTGGTATTCCTCGCCACTCTCGTTTTGAGTAATATTATAGTATTCAGGTCGATATAGGAAACATACCATATCAGCATCCTGCTCAATTGCTCCTGATTCACGAAGGTCGGAAAGTTGAGGACGCTTAGTGCCACCACGAGTTTCAACACTTCGGTTAAGCTGAGACAATGTAATTATAGGTACATTAAGCTCTTTCGCCAATGCTTTTAGTGATCGTGAAATGGAACTAATTTCCTGCTCTCGATTACCTTTATCAGCACCTGCACTCATAAGCTGCAAATAATCAATTACAATTATCTGGATATCATGTTGTGATTTAAGCCTTCTACTTTTTGCTCTTAACTCAAAAATCGAAAGGGCAGGAGTGTCATCAATAAAAATCTTTGCTTTATTTAATGCGTTTACTCTTGCATTCAATTGAGCCCATTCATCTGTTGTTAAATTTCCTTTCCTAAGTTTATCACCACTAATCTCCGTCTCTGAAGATATAAGTCGTGTTACTAGCTGAACAGCAGACATCTCAAGGGAGAATAGCGCAACAGATCGGCCATAATCAACAGCTATATTACGCGCTAAACTTAGTACAAAAGCTGTTTTACCCATACCTGGGCGAGCAGCTAAAATAACTAAATCTGATTTTTGCCAACCTGATGTCAAATTATCAAGCTTATGAAAACCACTGGGTATTCCGCTAATATTTCCTTCGTGTTTTGATGCTTCCTCTATATTTGAAATAGCATCCTTAATAACATCTTCCATATTTACTGCAGAACGACGTAGGTTGTTCTCAGCAACTTCAAATAGGCTTGATTCAGCTCTATCTAAAAGATCTAATACATCAGTTGTTTCTTCAAATGCTTCTTTGATGATTTTTGATGAAATACGAATAAGCTCACGTTGGATATATTTTTGTTGGATAATACGAGCGTGAAATTCAATATTAGCACCAGAAGCAATACGATTAGTGAGCTGCATCACATAATAGCTGCCACCAACAACATCAATAACTCCTTGCTTGCTTAGTTCTTGATTTACAGTAAGGATATCTACTGGTTCTGAGCGACCAAAAAGTTGCTTAATAGCCTCATATATATGTGTATGACTTTGCTTATAAAACATCTCTGGTTGCAATATGTCAATTACCTTATTAATGGCATATTGCTCCAACATCATTGCTCCCAAAACCGCTTCCTCCAAATCCAAAGCTTGTGGGGGAATCTTGCCATACTCTAATGATGGCATGCCCTGCCCTTGTGAGCCTTTAGCTAATTTTGAAAGTGTATTTGTCTTGCTTTGTTTCGTATTATCCATAATGCAAAAGTACCTATATATGATTTTAGATTAGTAGGGAATATATTTTTTTTTAAACAATTTCGGAATTTCCTTTGATTTTAATTTCATCAAATATTTCATTAGTTTCAAAATTTAGTAATTCCATAGAGTTTCTCAAAAGTATGCTATTTATTGCTAAAAATAACTATCGTGCATTCTAAATAAGACTGCTTAACTATAATGACTTTTTTTATATAAAAATGTATAATTACAGTATTTATAGGACATTAAGGACTTTTTCTAATTTAGAATTCATTTTGTATAAATAAGTAAGTAAATTATATATTTTCAAGCTTCTTTTAAAACCAACAATATGCGTATAAATAGAATAATAAATCAACAGAATATTCACCTACCCAATGGTGAATCTAATACAGAATTAGAGGAAATTGATTTAAATCTAATAGACCCTCTTATTCAGAAGTATAAGTTCAAACAAGGTAATCTGATTCCTCTTTTACAAGGTGTTCAAGATATTTTTGGTTATCTGCCTGCAGATTCATTTGCTAAACTGAATCAAGATGTTGGAATTGAGCTTTCTGCGATGTACGGTGTAGCAACTTTTTATAGTCAATTTAGACTAAATCCAGTTGGTAAAAATATAATTAAGGTATGCCACGGTACTGCTTGCCACGTTCAAAATGCATCAAAAATTACTGAAGCAATCATGGATTCTCTTAAGATTAAAGATGGTGAAACAACAGAGGACAACTTATTTACCTTGGAGTCTGTTGCTTGCTTAGGCTGTTGTTCTCTTGCTCCAGTGATGATGATTGGCGATGAAACCTATGGTAAATTAGATGGGAAGAAGTCAGTGAAAGTGATTAAAACTATTAAGATTCAAGAAGCTAAATTAGCTAAAGAATAAATTAGCATTGATTTTTTTAATGTGAAGTTTCTATTCTTAGATGCAGATAGTGCAAATTTTAAATTTAATAAATTTTAGACATATGATTTTAGACATAAAACAAAGATATATTATCGCTGATGATAGTTTGATGTCAAGGAATTGTATAGACCATTATAAATATTAAGCAGATGAAAAAACAAATCATAGTAGGTCTTGGAAGTTGCGGTATTGCTGCCGGTGCTTCGAAAGTTTATGATAAGATCAAGGTTCTGATTGAAACAGAAGGACTGGATGTAGAATTAAAGCAAACCAGTTGTATAGGAATGTGTTATAAGGAGCCATTGGTTGAGATAATCGACGATAATGGTAGGTTCTTATACGGAGACTTAACCGAAGATAAAGTAACAGATTTAATGGATAGGCATGTTGAAAATGGTGAGCCAATTCGTGATTTGATAGTTGATTCAGACTTATTTGATGGTTCTGAAAAAGCTTATTTTGATGGTCAGGTAAAAATAGCGCTACGTAATTGTGGTTATATGGATCCAGAATCTATTGACGAAGCTGAGGCTCATAAAGCCTATGATGCTTTCAAAATGATATCAGAAAAAGAAATCAGCCGTGATGAAGTAATTCAAACAGTACTTGATTCTGGTATCCGTGGTAGAGGTGGAGGGGGTTTCCCCACTGGCCTTAAGTGGAGATTTGCTAATAAAAACGAAAGTGATTTAAAATATATTATTTGTAATGCCGATGAAGGTGATCCTGGTGCATTTATGGATCGTTCACTTTTAGAAGGTGACCCCCATGCCGTTATTGAAGGAATGATAATTGGTGCTTATGCAATTGGCGCAACAGGAGGTATTATTTATTGTCGTGCTGAATATCCATTAGCAATTATCAGATTAAATATTGCCTTAGCCCAAGCTCGGGAGCGTGGTTATTTAGGAAAAGATATTTTGGGAATAAAAGGCTTTAACCTTGATATATTTGTAAAAGAAGGTGCTGGAGCATTTGTTTGTGGTGAAGAAT
>JAOZKO010000205.1 GCA_029935325.1 Bacteroidales bacterium | reverse complement strand
GTAAGCCCCCAGCATTTTGAAAAGATGCTTGACTTAATGATCCAATCCATGCATCAATATGAATTTGATTATGAATTCTGGGCAGAAATGATTCCCAATAAAAAGCTAAATGCCAATTTATTAAAGAAAATGCAGACTGCTGGCTTCACTCAAATTTTCATTGGTTATGATGGCATTTCTGATTCGCTATTAAGCAAGATGCACAAAAGCAATAACTTCTCCAATAATTTATTCTTTGTGAAATACTCTTTGAAATACAATATTGATCCTTTGGTTAATATTATCAAAGGCATTATTAATGAAACTGAAGAGGATGTAATTGAAAGCATGAATAACCTTCACTTTCTTAGGTTTTTCTTCCATGGTGAAGAAAGCTCACTTTTTCATGAGTATGTAACATTGGTAATTTCGAGAATGGCAAAGTACTATTCGATGATATCGGAAGAAGAAAAAGCAAAGTATAATACTAATAGCCTTGCTGATTTGCTTCCAGATTATTTTTCAAATCATAATGATCGTTTTAATTTGTTCAGTTGGAAGAAAAGCATAATTGATAATGCGGCAAATTGGGAAGAACTTGCTGAGAAAGAGAACTTTTATTTGGAAAATAAATTTACATATAAAATATCACAGCATAATGGCATTTACAATTATAGGGAATATATTAATAATAAGGAAATTGTAAATATTGATTTTAACAAGCCTGATTGCTGGGATGTATTGAAAATAGCCAATGAAAAGGTATATACTTTTAATCAATTGCAAGATGCAATAACCAAACTCCACCCAGATATTTCAACAGAAAGGCTAAAGGAAATATTAATTTATCTGAAAGGATTGCATTTAATATATTGCAATACAGAGTTTTCAGAAGTAATTACTGTAATTGACATGACGCAATAGACTGAGGTTAAGAGGTTTGGAGGTTTAGATTTTACACACTTATAATTTTAGGCACTTCAAACTTTAGGCACTTTAAACCTAATTATTTGACATTGTCAGAATCTTATACTTAAGAAATGAAAAAGCCTGAGTTAGGTTATCCTCAGCTCGTGCTGTCATTTCTTCCATAAATTTCCACTCATAACCTTTAATATGCAGCAAAAAAGTCTCAGGGGTTTTATTATAAATCTTTTTGCATAAATCCAATACATAAGATGGAGAAACAGCATGCATACTAAACTCTACTTTTGCATTATTAGGATTAACTTTTGAGAGATAGAAATCCTCAATCTCCTCTTTACTTGCATCAGCAAATATAACAGTATCGTAATGAGAGATTACTTCAGCATCTTCGATATTAAGCTGATAGTTTGAATCAAAATCAATATAATCAAGATGTTTTTTTTCTGCCCATTCTTTAGTCATATCAACTAATTCATTAGCTAAACAATCGTCTTGTCTTCCTGGATTGCCATATCCATATACTAATATTTTTTTCATAATAATGCTATTCAATTTTTTGGTTTGTCAATAAAAACTTCTATTTAAACTAGAGTAAGTTTTTTAAAATGACAATAAATAAAGTCCCCAACCTTAAACATCAGTTGGGGACATAAAAACACAAACCTAGGCATTTTATTGCCTACATAAAACAAAGATGCTCTTTAATTGCTAATTTCACTTAGCAATTGATCCTTATGATCGTATAACTTTATTTCCAATGGCATTTTTCCCAACGCATGTGTAGCACAGCTCAAGCATGGATCGTATGCTCGAATAGCAACCTCACAAGCATTCATCATGCCTTCGGTTATTTCTTCTTGTCCATTCATTAACGATTTTGCAACAAAATTCACTGAGCGATTCATTGGCTCATTATTATTTGTTGTGGAAACTATTAAGTTGGCCATTTTGATGGTATCATCCTCATTAATTTTATAATGATGGAAAAGAGTACCACGTGGTGCTTCAATAATTCCAACGCCTTCGTTACCTTTTACGCCTTTAGCAATTAATTCTCCTGTTAATAAATCAGGATCATTTAATAATTCCTTCATCAATTCAGCACAATGCAATATTTCTATCAAGCGTGCCCAATGTGTATGAAGACACATATTATTTGCTTTGCCGTCAGTATAAGCTTTATAAACTTCAAACTCTTTTTGAGCCAATGGTGTAGGAATAAAGTCACAAGTATTTAAACGAGCCAAAGGTCCAACACGGTACCATCCCTTTTCTTTTCCTAATGATTTTAGGTAAGGGAATTTCATATAACTCCATGTTTTAACTTCTTCCTCAATATACTTATTATAATCCTGATTATCAATCTTATCAAGGATTATTTTTCCTTCACTATCAACAACTCTAATAAGTCCATTATACAAATCTAATGCGCCATCCTCACGAACAATACTCATATGATTTGATGGGAAATGCGCAAAATTATCGATAAACTCAGCATGCTCAGCATGGTAATCTTTAAAAAGCTGAACTGCATCTACTGACCACTGAATCATTTTATCAATATTCATTGGGTCTGCACCATTTAGGAAGCTATCTCTTTCTTCAATGGTAAGGTGTTTATTAATTCCACCAGGAATAGCTCCTGTACCGTGAATTTTTTTACCAGCAGTAGCCTTAATTATTTCCTGACCAAATTTACGCATCATAACTCCTTGAACTGCTAAGTCAGGGAATTTATTAATAATGTTAATGATGTTTCTTTCTGCAGGGTCAGCATCATATCCAAATAGCAAATCAGCTGCCGCTAGGTGGAAAAAATGAAGTGAGTGAGATTGGAATACTTGTCCATAATGCATCAAACGGCGCATCTTATCTCCAGTTGGTGTTAAGTCATTTGGTCCAACTCCAACAACCTTATCAAGGGCTTTTGCTGCTGCCAAGTGATGGCTAACGGGGCAAATTCCACATAATCGTTGGACTAGCACAGGAGCCTCCCAATATGGTCGGCCCTGTACAAATCTTTCAAAACCTCTAAACTCAACAATATGTAGTCTCGATTGAGTAACATTGTTGTTCTCATCTAAATGAATAGTAACTTTACCGTGTCCCTCGACACGCGTTACTGGTTCTATGGTGATTTTCTTTGTCATTGTTTCTATGTTTTTAGTCATATTTAACCACCTCGTAAGGCAAGTTCATTTCCTCTCCTGTAATTAAAGCTACCAATGCTTCCCATATAAGGTCAGCACGAGGAGCACATCCTGGCAAGAAGTAATCAATCTTTACTATCTCATGAGCTGGATATACTCTATCCAATATCATAGGTAATTCTTCATCATTAGGCATTATTGCTTCTTTGTTTAAGCCTACAGTTGGACCATCCATATATGCTTCATTTAAGCATTCCTCAATAGGAATACCGTTACGCATAGCTGGCAATCCACCCATAATAGCGCATTCGCCTAGTGAAATAAGAATATTACAGTTCTTTCTAAAATCTTGAAGAACGTGAACATTTTCACTATTACAACACCCACCTTCAATAATTCCGATATCATATTGCTTGGTAAATGTTTTGATGTCGGTTACAGGAGATTTTCCTATATCAACAAGTTCAACAAGTTTTAATATTCTTTCGTCAATATCCAAAAAGGACATATGGCATCCAAAGCATCCTGCTAGTGAAGCCGTTGCTACAATTGGTTTACTCATTAGTTACCTCCTCCATAATTACATTAACTTTATCTTCTATATCACTTCCAATTGGCTTAAGATCATACTTACGCTTACCTATTGGAACTTTAAATCCTATTTCCTTAACTAGGATTGCCCCTACTGGACAATTTTCCATAGCTAATTCTGCCAATTCTTTAGGCATAGTAGCAGCCATATCTTTATCAATGCTAACTTCTATTTTATCACCTCTATTTACAAAAGCAAAATATGATTTATTTTGATCATCTTTAATTGTGCGAATACAACGCTTACATCTTATACATCTATTATAATCGATAATAAGGTGAGGGCAATCTGTATTTACCTCACGATTTGGAAATTGGTAAGGGAAACGAGGCACCATCATACCAAATTTATAACCCATAGCTTGAAGATCACAATTACCACTCATTTCGCAAGTTGGGCAATAATGATTTCCCTCAGCAAACATAAGCTCGATTAATGCACTTCTAATTTCCTTTATTTCTTCAGTTTCGCTTTCTATATCCATTCCGCAAGCAACCGGGGTTGTACATGCAGTGGCATATCTACCATTAATCTTTACGGTACAAACACGACATGAGCCACATGGCTTTACTCCGTGCATATTACATAAAGTAGGTATGTATATACCATTATCGCGTGCCGCATCCACAAGCATTTGCCCTTCTACAGCTACGCAATCTTTATCATCTAATTGAAATTTTATCTTTTCCATCGTCTAAAAATATTATAGGTTAGGGTTTCGATTAACTGCTTTACAAGATTCGGCAACAGCATCAGCCATATTGAAACATGAGTCAAAATCTTTTCCTTCTTGTACTAATTCCTGATATAGGTGAGGGAAGTTCTTTATAGATGTAACAACAGGGTTGGCAGCAGTTTGACCTAATCCACAACGACTTACTAATGTAAATTTCGACCAGCTTTTAAGATCTTCAAGATCCTGAGCAACGCCTTTTCCATTAAGCATTTTTTGTAGTTTTGATCTAATTTGTTGAGTAGTAGCTCTACAACTCACACAAGAAGCACAGGATTCATCAATAAAGAAATCCAAGAAGTTCATTACAACGTCTTTGATTATATTTCTAGATGAATTGAAAATCATCATTGATCCTCCAGTTGATAAATCACCATAACAAATCTTACGGTTAAAATCTGCTTTTCCAATTAGGTTACCAGAAGGACCTCCAACCTGAATAGCTTGTACATCAGTAGCTCCTACCATCTCAATCATTTGATTGACAGTCATACCCCACTCTACTTCATATATACCTTGACGTTGACAATCTCCAGAAATACTTAATATTTTTGTTCCTACTGATTGCTTAGTACCATATTTCCTATACCATTCTCCTCCATTTTCGATAATGCGACAAACCTTACAAAGTGTTTCCACATTATTTACAGAAGTTGGCTTTTCTTTATATCCTTTTTGTACTGGGAATGGAGGCTTGAAGCGTGGCTCGCCTCTTTTTCCTTCCATTGACTCAATTAATGATGATTCCTCACCACAAACATAAGCTCCACCACCAAACTGAACTCTAACATCAAAATTAAAGCTTTCATTACCCATAATAGCTTTTCCAAGTCGATTATCAGCTTTGGCTCTACTAATGGCATTTTCAATATGCTGCTGCATATACATATACTCATGACGGAGATAAATTATTCCTTCGTCAGAACCTATTGAATAACCAGAGATGGCCATTCCTTCCAAAAGCATATCAATTTTTTCGGTAAGTAGTATTCTATCTTTAAAAGTACCAGGCTCTCCCTCATCTGCGTTACAGATAACATACTTTTTGTCTCCTTCAGAGAAACGACAGAATTC
>JAOZKO010000204.1 GCA_029935325.1 Bacteroidales bacterium | reverse complement strand
TATTCTAACCCATAACAAGTATTCGAAAATTGTAATAGAGGGTGGAGATATTTACTATAAGCCAACGGACCTAATTGAATCATATATTATGAAAGAAGGTTCATTTATTAAAATAGTAAAATAATAGATATAAGGTATTAGAAAAAGAAATGCTCATTCAGCTTTAGCCAAATGAGCATTTTAAATATTATATATTGTTTTATCTAATTATGAAAATAGTCTCGCATTCTATCAAAGAAACTCTTATCCTTAGCAGTAGGCTTGGGAGTAAAACTATCAGATCCTTGCATTTTTTCCATTGCCTTTGTTTCTTCTGAATTAAGACTCTGTGGTGTCCATACATTAATATTTACTAATAAATCGCCAGTTCCGTGATATTCTACACTTGGCAATCCTTTGCCTCTTAATCTAAATACTTTGCCTGCTTGAGTTCCTGCGGGGATTTTAACCTTTGCTTTTCCATCTACAGTTGGTATTTCAATGGTAGTACCCAAAACAGCATCAGGGAAGCTAATATAGTGATCGTATAATAGATTATTTCCATCTCTCTTAATCTCATTATGAGGGATTTCCTCTATTACAACTATTAGGTCACCATTAATACCACCTCTTGCTGCTGCGTTTCCTTTGCCAGAAACAGATAATTGCATTCCATCTTCAACGCCTGCAGGTATATTTATGCTAATAACTTCTTCGCCTTTTACAATGCCATTTCCGTGGCACGACTTACATTTATTGGTAATTATTTTTCCTTCACCACCACAATTAGGACAAACACTTTGCGTTTGCATATGCCCAAGGAATGTTTGCTGAACGCGAGTAACATGTCCGCTACCATTACAAGTGCTACAAGTACTGAATGAACCTCCTCCTTCAGCACCGCTACCTTGGCAGGACGAACAGTTGATATATTTGTTTACCTTGATTTTCTTTTCAGCGCCATGAGCAATTTCTTTAAGGTCTAATTTTACTCTTACCCTAAGGTTGCTACCTCTATTAACTCTTCTGCCGCCTTGTCGTTGACCGCCGAAGCCGCCACCAAATCCACCACCGCCAAATATATCGCCAAACTGAGAGAATATGTCTTCCATATTCATACCGCCACCGCTAAAACCACCTCTACCGCCAGCTGCACCACTCATTCCTGCATGACCAAATTGATCGTATCTAGATTTTTTATTATCATCACTAAGGACTTCATAAGCCTCAGCAGCTTCTTTAAATTTATCCTCAGCAGTAGCATCTCCAGGGTTTTTATCAGGATGGAATTGAATAGCACGCTTACGATAAGCCTTCTTTATCGCATCAGCATCAGCACCTTTCTCAACTCCTAATACTTCATAATAATCTCTTTTCGACATATCTTTATACCTTAAAATTACTCTTAAAATCTTAAATGCAAAAACGCATCCTAATTAACTAATTTAATCTCCAACAACAACCTTTGCAAAACGGATAACCTTATCATTCATGGTATATCCTTTCTCAATAACATCAATTACTTTGCCCTTCATTTCTTCTGAAGGTGAAGGAATTTTAGTTAATGCTTCGTGTAAATCAGTATCGAAAACTGTTCCCACAGCTTCAATTTCCTTAACTCCTTTTTGCTCAATTATCCTTTTGAATTTATTGAAAATCAATTCTAGGCCTTCTCTGTGAGCTTTGTTCTCTTCATTATCAATAGTAACTTCTAATGCTCTTTCGAAATCATCAATTATGCTTATTATTGAAACAATTACATCTTCGCCAGCAGTTTTAAATAATTCCACTTTCTCTTTCATAGTTCGCTTTCTGAAATTATCGAACTCTGAATATAATCGAAGGTATTTATCATTGGTTTCAGCAATTTTCTCCTTGCTTTCAATAAGTTCTTCCTTTAGAATTTCTTCTTTAGTCTGCTTCTTAAAACGACTTTTCTTTTTGGTGCTTTTTTCTTTTTTAGGCTTGCTTTCTTCTGACTTTTGTTCAGTCTCATCAGCTTTTATGTCAGTAGTTTCCTCTTGATTCTGCACTTCTTGTGCTTCATCTTCCAAATTCTCCTTATCTTTACTCATATATATATCTTCAAAAAATACAGTTAATATCTTGATTGTCTGCTTATAAAATCGTATAGCCCAATAGTGCAATCGCATTATCAGGCATTAGCATTTACCAATATTTTTGCCATTGTTTATTATTTGGACATATTGGCAGTCATTTTTTTGGAATGGGTTGTAACAATAGTTCGTTGAGTTTTTGTTTCTCGCAAAGACGCCAAGACGCAAAGGGTTGATTTTGTGATTATTATACATTATTGCACAAAGCTGTAATCGTCTGATTGTGTGATTTATATAAAACATTAACGGAGTATTGTTGTAAGGTATTAGATTTTATTACGATTTTAAACGTTATAATGTCTATTGTATATGGGGTAGGGCTATTTTCTTTTTATTATCGAGACTAAATATTCAATATTTGTACAAAGTCCTGCACTAGATTAAATGAAGTTGAAATATCAGCCGATAGGCTGGCAAACCTTTTATTTTCGGTAGTTTACTCAATTAAAACAAAGGCCGCCCAGAAGTAGGGGTCGTATTTTGCTCGCATTTCTTTTTGGGTTTCGTTAAAGGCTTTTTTAATGCCTGCTTTGTCGCCAGATAAGTCTTTATGAATTACTAGTTTGCTATAGAAAGTAGTCATAAACTCCTCTGTTTCTTTATCGGGTACTTGCCAAAGGCTCATTACTATATAGTTAACGCCAGCCATTTTAAAAGCACGTTGTAAGCCATAAACCCCTTCGCTGCCTTTTATATCTCCTAAGCCAGTTTCACAAGCTGACATCACTACTAATTCAGCTTTACGCATATTAATATGGGCAACTTCCAGTGCCGTAAGTACACCATCATCATCATTCCCTTTGTTTTGCTTGCTCCAAACATCATTGGCGCCAGCAAATACTAATCCTGAGCGCATTAAAGGATTTTGGTTTTTCACAAAGCTTTCAACTCCAAATCCCCTGCTTCCTCCACGGAAAGTAATATTGGTTGATTTAATAGTTTCGTCCTTTTCTTCTATAAGTTTTTTAGGATCGGGATAAAAGAAACCGTGGGTGGCAATATGTAGAATATTAGAAGTGCTTGCTATTAGTTTAAATTCTCTTTCAGTAGCAGATGTATTACTAAAATAATTAACATCTACTTTTCCCTTAGAAAGAATTTTATCAATCTTTTGGGTTTCTGTTTTTGTGCCTTTAAGGTAGGTCCAGCCATTGTAAGTGGTGCTATCGGTATTGTAATTTATGCCTCCGAATAGTGTGGCTGTGTGTAGATGGGACTCATGAATTCTATCTGCATCACCACTATTAACGGTCTTATATGTGCTAGACTTTACTTCAATGTCATAGGCGTCACAGAGATATACATTTTGCTCTTTGGCTATGGCAGAGAAGGATATTTTATGGAGTAAGCCGCTTTGAGAAATGAAGACTTTTAGATTAGTCTTGCTATGTCTTTTAGACAAGCCGAGACTCACATTAATAAAACTATCAATAGGCGCCCAAATAAGATTGTAAAGTTCCTTATTTACTTTAGTGTTTTTACCGTAAATGCTATTTATATAACTGTAATTATTGCCTCCAAATTTGCCAATTATTTCTTCTAATTGCTTTTCTTCAAATAGTGGTATCATCTGGGGGTATTGATTTTCTTTGGTTATAATTAAAGCACAATACAAAATGGAATCAGTAAAATCACTAAACTTTTTAAGTGAGAAATCTACATATTTGAAATGTATAAATTCAATGGCACACTCATCAGTTTTTAGTCCCAACTGAATATCCTTCCAGCTAATATTTTGGAGCTTTTTGAAATCAGAGAAAACCTGAGATTTTTTCACCAATGTCTTCTCAATATTATTAGCTTTGTCTTCCAATTCTTTAGTGTCTTTTCCTTTACTATAATTTTTGGCAATTTTTTTCTTGAATAGTATCCATTGATAGTAATCTTTCACTAAGCTTGTGTCGTTAGAGCTAAGAATTGCATTACGCATTGCTGTAGAGGATTTTAGTAATAAGCCTTTGTTTTTAATGGCGTTATTATATGCAATTGATATTATTGCTGGATTATTGTGCCTTCTTATTAAAGCATAAGAATTGAATACCATATAATCATCTTCAACTTTTGCAAAATACTTCTCTTGTCCTGATTCTGATAGTGTTGTGAAATTATTCAGAATAGCAGTATTATTAAGGTGAACAACCTTTAGCGCTAGACTGTCAGCTTCTATAAAGTCTGAATTTTGAATATGATAAACCATTTTGTTTTGTGCAGTATTTTTTATTAATTCTGGATAAGCAAGCTCTTTACTAAGTTTATAACTCTCAAAAGCATACTGTCTATATCCATCGTTATCACCCTGTCTATTACATATTATAGCCAAACTACCTGTACTACTAATAATTCCACTTTTATAGTTTATTTGCTTATATGTTTCTAAGCTCTTTAAATAGTATTTCTTTCCTTGGGCAAGTAGGTAATCAAAATAAATTGTATCATTTTCTGATTTTGCTCTTAAAGCCTTATTAACACTGATTTTACCCATATTAAAATATGCACTTGCTATTCCTTCTTTGTCATTATTTTCTTTAAACATTATTAAAGTTTTGGAATAGGTATTATCAGCCAGAGATATTAGGCTGTCGCCCATAGAGTTATTGTGTTTTATATATTCCAATTTAGCTTGATTAATATAGATGTTTGCAATATTATTCATTATACTAGCGCTTAGTTTATGATAATCGTATAGTTTTGCTATCCATAATGCAGATTTATAATTTTTTAAAGCATTAGTATAATCACCTTGATGATTGTAAATAGAGCTTAAATTATTCATAATAATGGCTTGACCTCTTACGTTAACTATTTTGTTATAAATTTTCAGAGCTTTATTGTAATACTCAATTGCTTTGGAAATTTCACCCATACTATTATACAAAAAACCAATATTAGAATATAATACTGCTGACCCTGATTTGTTTCCAATTTCTTCTTGAGTTTTAACACTCTTTTTAAAATAATATAATGCTTTTTCAATGTTTCCAAGATTATAATAAATTATTCCAATATTATTATATGAAGTAGCAATTCCCTTTTTATATCCTATCTCTTTTCTTATTTCTAAACTCTTTTGAAAATAGTCCATGGCTTTAGGAATATCACCAGAGTTTTGATAAATTCTACCTATATTGTTTAGCACAGTAGAGATTCCTTTTTTATTGCCTATTTCCTTATTTATAGTATAGCTTTTATTATAAAATTCCAGTGCTTTTTTGTTGTCACCCTTTAGTTTATATACATATCCAATATTTGTTAGACATTCCGCTTCTCCTTTTTTGTTGCCAATATTCATATTTATTTCTAGACTTTTATTGTAATAATCTAATGCTTTAGGTATGTCACCTTTTTCATCATAAATATATCCAATATT
>JAOZKO010000203.1 GCA_029935325.1 Bacteroidales bacterium | reverse complement strand
AAGTCAAAAAATCCAACTATCATAAAATTATTCCAAAAGGCTGATTTCACAGGTATATTGCTAAAATATTGAAAAGGAGGAAATCTTAATTCCGAATTCCACAAAAGGAAATTATTTCCATTACGGATATTCTGACTAAAGCCCCGCATACTTGTTGCTAAGGTTTGATATGCAAAATCCTGATCTGGATCAACTTGAATATTCGTATTAAATTTAGCAAACATCCAGTTATCAACTCCTCCCATATAATAAATTAAGCGCTGACTACCCATAGATGTACTTCCTGCAAATCTATTTGCCCAAACAAAAGTTTTATGAATCTGAATATACTTTCGATAATCAAACCCTAAAACAATCAAGTTTCTATCAAGATATTCCAATGGCTGATAATATTCACCAAAAATCTTATACCTTGTTCCATACAGTACATTTTTGCCTCCATTACGAGTTTTATCATATACATATTCTAGTCGTAGAATAGCATTATTTGTAATCACATCGTCCTCAATTAGCGTTTTATTATCTGTTGCTCGGGTGACCGCCAAATCATTTCGTAAAGCCAAAGTAGTTCTGAATCCTCGAATATTATCAATTGGTAATCCTGCTTTAACAAAAACCTCATGTATTTGATGAGTTATCAATTTATCATAGCGCACTTCATCAACCACATTTCTGTGAAAAGTATAATCCTTATCTATCCTGCTTTTATAATCAGAAAAAGTAAGAAAATACTCATTATTTCGTAGATTTGGTTGAATGCTTACTCCTCCTACTAGGCGATAATCTTCCATCAAATCCATAATACCAAACTTTGTAAAAACAGAAAATCCTTGATTAATATAAATCGGATACTGTGGATTTGTATATGGCTGATATGAATAGTTTAAGTAGCTGAAATTCACCTGAGTAACAATTTGGGAGATATTATACTCAACATTATAAGGTCGAGAATTATAGGCAGCCTTTATTTCATCAGCAGGTCCACGTTTTTTAGAAGCTTGTACTGCCACTTGAGATGATTTATCCTGCTTTTTAACCTCCCCACTACCGAAATTATAATTATTAATATCAATCCCACCTTTGGTATTTGATTGTTTCGTTTCACCAACATTAACCACTCTAAATCTCTTCTTAACAGTTGGTTTTAGCTTATTTACTTCCTTTCTATTAACTCCGCTACTATCGCCATCGCTTTGTTTTAATTTAAGTCTCTTTATACTTTCCTTTCTGATTTCACTTAATTGCTTTGCTCTCCACAATTCACTCATATAAGTTGTGCGAACTAGTTTCTGCCTATCATAATCTTCAAATTCAGGAATCTGCCGTACATAAATTCTTGTTTTGCCATTTACTTTTACTATTTCGGTGTATTTTTCGGCATATAAACTATAGCTTTGCTCCAATATATTTGAGCCATAGTTAGAAACGGCAGTATATTTTGTATAGTATCGATAATGGGTTGTCGTATCAATAAAGCTAATAGTACTATCAAAAACTCCAACATATCTATTGTAAATTCCATTTTCGTCACTAAGCCATGAAAACTTATTATAGGCAATAGGCTCAACATAAATTTCATTAGCATAGGGAGTATTAGTTACCCTTCGCAGTATATTATTGGGTTTTGATAAATCATAGAAAAACAAATCATGATTTCGTTGACCTCGAATAGTATCCTCAGCAATTTGATGTGCTGACTGCTTAATTACCCTAAGCGTATCATCAATTCTATTGGAACTCCAAACCAATGCGGTACTATTATTTACAAATCTAGGGAAATTATCATCATATCCATCTTGGGTAATTCTTTTATATGAATTACCACCTAGGTTGAAAATATAGATATCGCTTTGACCATTCCTAATTGCAGACATTGCTAGCTGATTACCTCTTTTGTTATAAGAAAAATCATGAATTTTATCAAACATATTTAGGTATTTCAGCCTTTTCTTCCTTTTCTTATAATCGTAAATTACCAAATAATTTGTGCTCTTACGTTCATAAATCATTGCCAAATAATTTCCTGCTGACGACCATGCCAATAATGGATAATGGAAGTCCACTTTTTCGTCTAGCTTATAGCCATACTTAAGTACACAACGCTTCCCCCCTTTTTCTAAATCTTGAATATACACACGCACTTTCCCAATTTCATTGGTAACAAAAGCTAGATACCTACCATCAGGACTAATTCGAGCTTGAGAATACTTTTTACTGGTTTTATTTCTTTTCAGAATAGGATCATTTGGCATTGAATATATATCTAAATCATGCTGATAACGTAAGGTGTAAAAATCCATCCATTCATCAACCAATGATTTATATGTTAAACCAAGTACGTATAAAAAGCCATTTTCAATATTTCGGTTTACTTTAGCCATATATACCACATCAGAAATAACCTTTGCCCCATATCGTTGCTCAATATATCTCCACATGGAATGACTTGCATATCTTTGCTTTGATCTGTCTAATCTATCAAATTTCTTATAAATCCCTGTTTTTATACCATCACGAACTTCACTATCAATCTCTGTGCTCCAATCTTCCGACAAATAGGAAATTAATCCATCAATATACCAAGTAGGAAAAGCTAGCAATATTGAGTTTTTGATTTTTGCTCCTGTAGAACCTCCATACATCAATTCATTAATATAAACCTGAGCTATTCCTCTTTTTATCTGCTGCTCAAAATCCTTATGCTCACCATTAAAAAATAAAAATACCTTATTATTAATTACATGAGTTACGCCTCCAACATTGTAATCTTCATCTGTAATAAGTCCAATATTAGTCTCTTTAAGATCTGATAAGTCTTTAAATACTAAGAATCGTATTTTACTTTCCGGAACGAAATCAAGCTTCTTTCCGATGATTTTCATCTGTTTATCAGCATAAGCAGAAGCATAAACTGCCAATGATTGCCCCCCTTTATAGTAATATGTATCAAAATTATTGAAGCGGAAATAGCTCCATACTCTATCATTAATATGTTGGATTCTGTTCTTCCCAAAACTCATTTGCGACCCATTGTAAAACTGTGCATTAGTGTTACTTACAATAAATAAAAAACCTATCACAACTAAGCTTGTAATTAAAGTTTTGAATTTAAAAGTAACAGTAAAGTTCATATAGTTTATTTGATTATACAGGAAAAAAACAGTCTCTCCAAGAACGAACAAAGTTAATTATTATTTTTGCACTCTAGCTATTTCATTATGATTAATTCCTCTTTGTGGAATTAAATCAAGTGACAGAGCCATTACTTATGTGATTTTTATAAAATTCAAAGCCAAAGCTATGACCATAAAAACATTTGTATTTAACCCATTTCAACTTAATACTTACCTACTTTATGACGAGAGTTTAGAGGGTATTATTATTGATGCAGGAAACAGTAATCAACAGGAAGATGCACAGCTTTTTGACTTTGTGGAAAAGGAAGGCATCCAAATTAAAGGCCTTTACTATACACATGCTCATGTTGACCATATTGTAGGCAATAATGCAATAATACAGCACTTTAATTGTAAGTCTTATGCTCACATAGACTCATCAGTATTTTTTGATGAAGCACCTAGCTATGGGCAAAGTCTAGGATTCAATATTAGTGAGCTAATTCTTCCTAAAGTATTTATTAATGAAGATGATTTAATTGAATTTGGAAAAAGTGAACTAAAGGTTATCCACACTCCTGGCCATGCTGATGGAAGTTTGTGTTTTTATTCTTCAAATAATCAATTTGTAATTGTTGGTGATGTTTTATTTAGAGGAAGTATTGGGCGTACCGATCTACCCACCGGTGATTTTGATATCTTAGCCAATAGCATTATTGAAAAGCTTTATACTCTCCCTTCAACTACTAAAGTTTATTGTGGCCATGGACCTACAACATCTATTGGCTATGAAAAAACAAATAATCCTTTTGTTAATTTGGTATAGTAATAGGTTCAGCTTATCACCTAACCCGCATATTCAATAACACAATTATACTTATATATTTTATGTGGCTCAATGGATACTGCTGTATAAAACATTTCTTTATTTAAAATATTTTTCCGATGCCCTAATGTTGGAACTCCTTCATCAATTAATAAATCTATTAATATGTCAAGGCCAGTAAAATAACCATACTGGCAATTTTCTGCATACTTAGAATGTCTAGATTTTTTTGCTCTTTCGTTAAATCTCTGATGTCCAGTTTTTCCTTTTTTACCACTCCATACTGCATGTTTTTTCGCAAGCTCATACATACCCTTATCAGGTTTCAGCATTGGCAATTTATGTGACTTTGCAAGGTCTTTAAACAAAGATTTTACATTTGGTGTATATTTTAATTGATTAGTTTCTATATAATCTTTAAGAAATGTTTTACCAAAAAGATAACCATCAAAGCGAGCAAGATTACTTAACCAAATAAGATTTTTTTCTTCTTCACTCATATAGTTTGCATTCTTAGCTGTATTTGCTGCCTCAATAACTTCCTCATTCCATAAATGATATGGATACTTCAATGTATCAACATTGTCAAAAACAGATTCTGCACTTAGCTTTAATCCAATAAAACTAATAAATAGAAATAGAATACCAAGTTTTAACTGCATAATTAATAATAATATTTGATAATTAGTGATCGTATTATATACTATATCCGAGCGTCAAAGGTAGTAATAATATGCTCCAAAATTATAAATTAAAAGAATTGACTAGAAAGTGTCTCTAAGAAAATAGCTTAAATAAATTAGCGTAATATTGCATCCATGGAAACAAGCTTACTACTTTCATTTCTTGGAGCATCTGTTTTACTAAGCTTTATGCCAGGGCCAGATAATATATTTGTACTGTCTGAAAGCCTAAGCCGAGGTCCAAAAACAGGAATTACAATAAGCATTGGGCTAGTATCAGGAGTATTAATACACACACTTTTGGCAGCAACAGGCATTTCGCTATTAATATCTAAATCCCAATTAGCTTTCGATATTATCAAATATGTTGGAGCAACATATCTTTTTTATCTTGCCTACCAAGCAACAAAAGAAAAGCCGATCGCCATTTCCTACAAAAGCCAAACATCACAATCGGAAACAAAATCATTCAAACTCTTTTCTAAGGGTTTTTTAATGAATGTCACTAATCCCAAAGTTAGCTTATTCTTTATTGCTTTTCTACCACAGTTTATCACAAAGGATGAAATGAACTATACTTTACAGATGATTATCTTAGGAATTATTTTTATTATTCAGGCATTAATAATATTCTCAGGGATAGCCTTACTTGCGGGTCAATTTAGTAAGCAACTCAATAAAGCTTCTTTTTGGACTTATACCAAATGGACAAAGGTTATTATTTTAAGTGTTTTAGGAATTAGTTTATTGATTTGATTAAACAAAAAAACCCAACATATCACAGACATATTGGGCTTTTGAAGCTGTGGTACCACCTGGATTTGAACCAGGGACACATGGATTTTCAGTCCATTGCTC
>JAOZKO010000202.1 GCA_029935325.1 Bacteroidales bacterium | reverse complement strand
TTCGTGTTATTCTTTTCAATATTCCATTACTAAAGAGAACAAATTCGTGCATTCGGGGCAAAATATTCATACAAATATAAAGTGTGAATTTGCCCTGTTAATACATTTGTGTGTGTTTTGTTTTGTTTCTGGATTGAAGCATTTAATGGTAAAATAAATTGTAAAAGACATTTATGCTCCATTAAATTCGCGGTTTTGCCAAAAATACTTACTATAATATATAGCCAATTCAACATTCATTAAAATTCATTTATAATTATTACTATCTTTGGGTTTGCAAATTTACAAACAAGAAATAAATTAATATGGTTCCTAAAATATCAACATTAAGCGGTTACTTACATGAATATCAAAAAAGTGTGGCAAATCCAATTGGGTTTTGGTCAAATATAGCAGAAAGTTTTCATTGGCGTAAAAAGTGGGATGAGGTGCTTAAATGGGACTTTAATTCACCAAATGTTGAATGGTTTAAGGGAGGAAAGTTAAATATTACTGAAAATATTTTTGAAAGACATTTGTTTAGTCGCTACGACCAAGTAGCTTTAGTCTGGGAGCCAAATGACCCTAGCGAGAAGCATAGAGAATATACTTATGGAGAACTATTTTCAGAAGTAAAAAGCTTTGCTAATGTACTTCGTAGTCATGCTGTTAGAAAAGGGGATAGGGTAGCAATTTATTTGCCAATGGTTCCTGAACTCGTTATCGCAATGTTGGCTTGTGCTCGTATTGGTGCAATTCACTCTGTTATATTTGCTGGTTTTTCAGCAAATGCTATTGCTGAGCGTGTTGAAGATGCTAGTGCAAAAATTATGATTACTTCTGATGGTGGTTATAGAGGAAATAAAATTTTAAATTTAAAAGATACAGTTGATGAGGCATTAAAATCTTGCACATCAGTACAATCAAATATTGTAGTAAAGCGTACAAATCAAGATGTTGCTTGGAAAAATGATTTTGATTATTGGTGGCATGATGAAGTGGATAAGGTAATGGATGAAGCTCCGGCAGAAATCCTTGATGCCGAAGACCCTTTGTTTATTCTTTATACAAGTGGTTCCACAGGAAAACCAAAGGGAGTATTGCATACTACCGGCGGATATATGGTTTATAGTGCTTATACTTTCAAAAATGTTTTCCAGTATAGCTCTGGCGATATATATTTCTGCGCAGCAGATATTGGTTGGATTACCGGTCATTCGTATATTGTTTATGGGCCTTTACTTGAAGGTGCTACAACGGTAATGTTTGAAGGGATTCCTTCGTTTCCTAATCCGGGACGCTATTGGGATATTATCAAAAAGCATGATGTAAACCAATTTTACACATCTCCAACGGCTATTCGAAGTCTGATGGCAGAAGGACAGCAATGGATTGAGGATGTAGAAATGCCTTCTCTTAGGGTTTTAGGAACGGTAGGAGAGCCAATTAATGAGGAGGCTTGGCATTGGTATCACGATCATGTTGGTGGAAATAAATGCCCGATTGTAGATACATGGTGGCAAACCGAAACAGGAGGAATAATGATTAGTCCTATTGCTGGTGTTATTCCTACCAAACCAGCTTTTGCAAGTTTGCCATTGCCTGGTATTCAGCCAGTAATTGTTGATAATGAAGGAAATAAGCTTTGTGGAAAGAGTGTAGAGGGTAATCTGTGTGTGCAGTTTCCTTGGCCAGGGATTGCTCGTACCCTTTGGGGCGATCACGAAAGGTATATTGATTCATATTTTAACCAATACAAAGGATTGTATTTTACCGGTGACGGTGTAAAACGAGATGAAGATGGTTATTACCGTATCTTAGGTCGAATGGATGATGTAATTAATGTTTCTGGTCATCGTCTTGGTACCGCAGAAATAGAAAATGCCATTAATGAGCATCCTTTGGTTTCAGAGTCAGCAGTAATTGGCTATCCTCATGAAATAAAAGGAAAAGGTATTTATGCCTACGTTGTTTGTAATGATATACCTAGTGATTCAGGTGAAGAATTGAAGAATTCCATACGAAAAGGCGTTAGTAAAATGATAAGCCCTATTGCTAGACCTGATAAAATTTTATTTGTTCAAGACTTGCCAAAAACAAGGTCAGGAAAGATTATGCGTAGGATTTTGCGGAAGATTGCAGAGCATAATGAGGATTATGGAGATACATCAACATTAACCAATCCTGATATAGTAAATGATATTGTAAAAGCTGCTAAACTATTGAAATAATAGTAGCCAAAAATTCATTTAATATTTATGGTAAATTTTAGTATTATTGTAAACTAAATATTTAACAGAATAAAACAGACTTTTAAAAATATTAACACATTAAAATTAATTTGACTTATGTTTAAAGTTTTCAGAATTATTGCCTTAGGATTTGCCATTATTATAATGGGAGCAAATACAATGAATGCACAATTAAATCTTCTAAGTGGATTAAATGGAGGGACTTACGAGGCTCTTGCAAAAGATATTAAGGCGGCATCTAGTCAGGAGATTACCGTTCTTAATTCAAATGGTAGTGTAGATAATTACAATCAGCTAATAAATCAGGATAATAATATATTTGTTTCATTTATGCAGTATGATGTATTGCTAGCAAATGAGTTGCAGAATCCTGAGCTAAGAAAAGACTTAAGAGTTTTATTGCCTTTGTTTTTGGATGAAGAGATTCACCTGATTTCTAAAAAGGGTTCTAAAATTACTAATCTTAAGGATTTAAGAGGAAAGAAAGTAGCAATTGGCGTTCGTGGACAAGGAACTTATGTGACTGCACAAACTATTAAGCAGAGAACACAAACGGCTTGGATCGATATTGAGATGAGTTCAATTGATGCTTATGCAGCATTAGTTAAAGGCGAAATTGATGCTTACTTCTATGTTGGAGGCTCACCGGTTTCTTCATTATTTGATTTAGGAAAAGATGCTCCTATTCAATTGGTAAATATTAAATCATCTTCTTTGGAAGATATTTATACCGAGAAGAAAATTAAGAAAGGTACTTACCCATGGCAAACTTCTACTATTACTACCTTTGCAGTTCCTACTTTATTAGTAGTGAATGTAAAAGATATGAGTAAAGATACTCAGAGAAAACTAAATGCTTTGCTTGTTGATACTGAAAAGGGATTAAAAGGATTCCAGAAAACAGGTCATCCAAAGTGGAGAGATGTTTATACTAAAAATCAAGCTATTGATTGGCCATATTATTATTCTCGACCAGTTGTAGATTAAACTAAAATATTTTAAAGCCAGCTTTTGCTGGCTTTTTTTTTACAATGAAGATTCTCAAATACATATTATTACTATTCGCCCTTTCTACAATCTTTACTAAAGCTGTGGGGCAGAATGATATTAAGCCAGAACCAAGACATTATAACTGTATTAAAGTCAATACAGCTCCTGATATAGATGGTGATATTAATGATGATATTTGGAGTATTGCTCCTTGGACCAATCATTTCAATGATATTAGTGGACCCGATTTTCCAAAGCCCACCTATGATACTCGAATAAAACTTCTTTGGGACGATTCTACATTGTATATTGCTGCATATTTGCAAGAGCCACATTTATGGGCAACATTAACAGAAAATGAGAGTGTAATATTTTATGATAATGATTTTGAAGTGTTTATTGATCCCGATGGAGATAATCACAACTATTTTGAATTAGAATTTAATGCATTTAATACCATATGGGATTTATTTCTGCAAAGGCCTTATCGCGATAAAGTGAAGGCTGATAATAGTTGGAATTGTAAATCATTAAAATCCGCTGTAAAACTTTATGGTAGTATTAATAATCCTCAAGGGGAGAAAGATTCTGCTTGGACTATTGAAATTGCTATTCCATTCTCTTCATTAAGTCATTATATGTCTGATGATAGTTTAGAATATTATAGTACCATATTGCCAAAAGTAGGAGCGCAGTGGCGCATGAATTTCAGTAGAGTTCAATGGGATTTAAAACATAATAATAAAGAATATATTAAGCTCGAGAAACCAGAACACAATTGGGTTTGGTCGCCTCAATGGGATATAAATATGCATATGCCCGAATATTGGGGATATATTGATTTTATTGATAAAAATACAGATACTAAGCAATTGAACTCTGATAAATATTGGGATGTAAAGGCCTCTTTAATGAGTTTCTATAAATACCAACATAAGTATTTCAGAAAGCATAATAAGATTGATACTTTAAGGCATAATACTAATGAATTTAATAAGCTGTTAAATATTGAATTTTTAAGTAATGAGATATACTATGCCTCTGTTTCCACCGATAGTTTAACTTTTTATGTAAACGAAAAGGGTAGGTTATGGAGTATTTCTAATAATAGAAAGCTACCAGTTTTCTGGACTTGGATGCATAATAAAGCTAATTATTCGCTCAAGCAATGGGATTTATTATTTGCCGAATTACATTTATTAGGAATACATGGTGTTTTGCTAAGTGCATCTCCAAAGCGCATTATAGAGCTTTTACCAATTGCAAAGGTTTATGGTATTCAACTCGATGCTTGGATATGGATTATGAATCGTCAGGATGCTCCTGATAGCTTAATGAGTATTAACGCCTTAGGAAAATCTTTGTCTTCTGATATTGCTTATGTCGATTACTATAAGTTTATGAGTCCAGGATTATCTGGAACAAAAGATTTCATTAGAAAAACCTTAAAACCCTATCAAGAAATACAAGGGCTTACAGCTATTCATTTTGATTATATACGTTATGTTGATGTGGTTCTTCCCATTGGCCTGCAGCCTAAATACAATTTGGTTCAAGACCATATAATGCCAGAATATGATTATGGCTATCATCCGCAGATGATTAGTGAATTTGAGAAGTCTCTGGGGGAAAAGTATTCAAATAATAAGGAATTAGCCTTGGATTCAAATTTCGTAAAATTTAGAATGAATAAGGTGACAGAAATTGTCAATGAATTAGCAATAGAAAATTTGAAATATGGCAAAAAGACTAGTGCAGCAGTTTTTCCTGATGTAATAATGGCTCAGCAAATGGTAAGACAAGATTGGGGGCAATGGAATATAGACTATTGTTTTCCAATGCTATATCATCAGTTCTATAATGAAGATATCAGCTGGATACAGCATGAAATGGAAATCAATAGAGCGGCCTTGCCTAGTAAAACTATTATCGCAGGTTTATACCTTCCATCATTAAAAAATCCTAAGGAATTAATAAGTGCAATTAACTTTGCTTTTAAAGGCGGTGCTGATGGCATTGCTTTCTTTGAATTCAAAGCAATGACATCAACTCAAAAGGAAGCTTTAAAGGAGCTTATTAGCAACCGAACTCGCTTTAATTACTAATAGATGCCAATATACCTTGCCAGCATCCTTTTAAAAGTCATCTACATTGTCTGATAAATATCATAAGCCATTTTAGTAAATTGAGTATATATTTGCAATGTAATAATGTTTTTCATTTTTTGTTTTAAGGGCGCACCATCTCCCGATCGGTTGCGCTCTTTTTTTGT
>JAOZKO010000201.1 GCA_029935325.1 Bacteroidales bacterium | reverse complement strand
TCAATGGATTCTCCCATGGTGTTTTTAGGATTAATTTTCCTTATTGCTTTTATTATTTCATTAATATACTCGGGCTTGCGCAAAAAGATTAAAACCATAAATACAAAAGTTATTTTGTTTGGTATTGTATTGGGAATAGCAAATTTCTCATCCACATTCTTTTTTCTGAAAAGCTTAAGCATTTTCTCTTCTGCCCTATTTTTTCCAATTTACAATCTAAGCTTTATTGCTTTTTCAGCTCTAATTGGGATATTATTCTTTAAGGAAAAATTTAGCAAAGCCAATTATTTTGGACTAGTTTTAGCAGGCTTGGCTATTCTTTTGATGAATTATTTAGGTTAATATCCATCAAAACCCATTTCACCCTACCAACTTCTCCAGTCTCTAATATTACCTTAATTCCATGGGGGTGATTTGCCGACTTTGTAAGAATTCGCTTTACAATACCTTCTGTTATGTTTCCACTTCTTTGATCTTGCTTCTGAACAATCTCTACCTCACTACCAATACTGATATTCTGTCTAATCTGACCACTTTTTCTATCCACTACTAATATATTTAAAAGCAACAAAAGTACTATATACTTTTTTTATATTTGCAGCCTAATACTTAAATAAGTTTAAATGCTTTTCGAAGACTCATATCAGGAAATTAAAACCAATAGCGAAGCTTTATTTAAAGACCGTGGCAGTAAATTTATAGCCAAAGCTTACCCAGTTTATTCTGAGGAAGAAGTTAAGGAAATACTATCGGCTTTACGTAAAGAGTATTATGATGCTCGACATCATTGCTATTCATATATTCTGAATCCTGATAAATCAGCTTTTAGAATAAATGATGATGGGGAACCCTCTGGCAGTGCAGGCAAACCAATTCATGGTCAGCTACTATCATATGATTTAACAAATATATTAGTAGTAGTAATTCGATATTTTGGAGGAACAAAACTTGGTATTCCAGGATTGATAAATGCTTATAAAACAGCGACTAAAGAAGCACTAAATTCTAATACAATTATTAAGAAAACCCTTAATGATGTTTATTCGTTAAAGTTTGAATATCCCCTAATGAATGTAGTAATGCGAATGATTAAAGATGAGAATTTGATACAATTAATGAGTCAATTTGAGCTTAGTTGTTATATGGAAATTGCAGTAAGAAAAAAAGAATCCGAGAGAGTGCAAAAATTAATGGAAAATATTTACGGATTGAATATTAAATATTTACGCACAGAATGAAGACTGAGTCTAATAAGTCCTTCATTGAAATTCGTGGAGCAAGAGAGAACAATTTAAAAAATATTGATATTGATATTCCAAAAGGCAAAATAGTTGCTATTTGCGGAATAAGTGGTTCAGGTAAAAGCAGCTTGGTTCATGATATAATTTATAAAGAAGCTCAACGACTTTTTGTGGAATCCCTAAGTATTGATTCTCGACGTTTAATGAAATCTTATGCTCAGGTAAATGTTAACAGCATTATAGGATTATCTCCAGTAGTTGCTGTTGGGCAAAGAAAAGGCAATTCAAATATTGGCTCCACAGTTGGCACATTAAGCGGAATATATGATTTACTAAGGCTTCTTATGGCTCGTTTTGGGAAAACCACCATGGATATATCACCACTAAAACAAGAGCGCAGACTATTTTCATTTAATACCCCCTATGGAGCTTGTCCAAATTGTAGAGGACTCGGAATTGAGGAAAATATTGATTGGAAATTAATAATAAAAGACCCAAAACTAAGCCTCAGAGAAGGAGCCTTAAGCATAACTACTCCAAGTGGTTATACAATTTACTCCCAAGTGACTATTGATGTTATGAACCAGGTATGTAAGAGTGAAGGATTTGATGTTGACACTCCTTGGGATATGCTTACTGAAGCTAATAAGAAGATTATTTTTTATGGTAGTGATAAAATTAAAATTCCCTTTGGAAAACATAGTTTAGAATCACGAATGAAATGGACTGGTATTACTGCCAAACCAAGAGAAGAGGGTTTTTATCGAGGTATAATTCCGATTATGGAAGAGATACTTAAAAGAGATAGAAACGTAAATATATTAAGATTTGTAAGCACAAGCATATGTTCACAATGCAATGGAGCTAGGTTGAATACACAAGCATTAAGCATAAAATTTATTAATCAGAATATTGCTTCCTTATCAAATATGGATATTGAAGGTATTTATGATTTCTTTACTGAAAACCATAAACTTGATAAAAATGAATTGGCTTATGCTGCTATAAAAGATGAGATATTGAAATCCTGCAAAATTCTAATGGATTTAGGATTAGGATATTTGCAAATCAAGAGGGAAGCTTCTAGTTTGTCAACTGGCGAATCTCAGCGAATAAGGCTTGCAAATATGGCACAATCTAGCTTATCAGGATTGCTATATATTTTTGATGAGCCTTCGGTAGGCTTACATCCTTCTGACCAAACTCCACTAATAAAACTTTTATATGACTTAAGGGATAAGGGCAATACTGTATTGCTAATTGAGCATGAGCATAAAATGATAATGGCTGCCGATTGGATTATTGATATTGGTCCTAAGGCAGGTAATTTTGGTGGAGAGTTGATATTTTCCGGCCCTATTAAAGACTTCTTTAAAAAAACCTTAAAGCGTAGTATCAGTCAGAAATATCTTCTGAAGGAACATAATCAGCAATATAAAAATGCAAATGTCAATCCTAAATTCTTCAAATTACTTAATGCTGACATCCATAACCTTAAGAATATTGATATAAATTTCAGGATAGAAGCTATTAATGTAGTTTGTGGTGTATCAGGAAGTGGAAAATCATCTTTAGTTATTGATACTCTAGATGCAGATATCAATAGGGAAAATTATCAGTATTTAGTCCCCAACTCATCTTTACCAAGTAAATCAATTACTATTGATCAAAGTCCAATTGGGAGAAGTCCACGCTCCAATCCCGCTACATATACTAAGGTTTTCGACAAAATACGAGCTCTTTTCTCCAAGCTTGAGGAGGCCAAAACGCAGAAGTTAAAAAGCAGCCATTTCTCTTTTAATGTAAAAGGTGGTCGATGCGAAAGCTGTCAAGGTGCTGGATATAATCTAGTGGGAATGCACTTTATCGGAAATGTGGAAGTAGTTTGTGATAGTTGCAAAGGAAATCGTTTTCAGCAGCATATTCTTAATATTCAATATCGCTCTAAAAATATAAAGGAAGTTTTAGATATGCCTATTTCTGAAGCTGTAGAATTCTTTTACGACAAAAAAGATATCTATAATATGCTAAAAGGAATGGCAGATTTGGGACTTGGCTATTTGAGTTTAGGACAAAGAGCCACAAGCCTTTCGGGCGGAGAAGCACAACGCATAAAGCTTGCTAGCCAAATGATTAAAAACACTAAGCAAGCAAGCTTATATATCTTAGACGAACCCAGTACAGGACTTCATGCTTTTGATGTGGAAATACTCTTAACATCACTGCAAAAGCTTAAAAAACAAGGGCACACAATTGTAATAGTTGAGCATCATGAGGATATTATTAGAGCTGCTGACCATATTATTGAGCTAGGACCTGGAAGTGGAAAAAATGGTGGTAATCTTGTTTTTGAAGGAACTTTGGAGCAGTTAATAAAAGCAAATAGTTTAACCGCACAAGCTATTAATACTACGCCTTCATTAAATACTATAGCATCAAAAGCATATTCTAATGAGATTCCATATATTGAATTCAAAGGAGTAAAAACCAATAATCTTAAGAATATTGACATTAAAATTCCTAAGAATAAATTAATTGTATTTACAGGCATTTCAGGAAGTGGAAAATCCTCTATGGCAATTGATACTTTATTTAGAGCAGGGCGAGATACGTATTTTGAAACTTTCCCTACATATATCCGCTCACGACTTAATAATAAATCCGATGCCAAATACGATTCTGTAAAAGGACTTACGGCTTGCCTGAGTATTGAACATAAAAAGAGTAAAGCGTCATTGCGCTCTACTATTGGTACTTATAGTGGTATTTATGATCTTTACAGACTGCTATATTCAAGAATTTCGAAAAATACAAATAATGAAGCCTGTACTTTTGAATCAGGATATTTTTCATTTAATAAACAAGAATCTGCTTGCAAAACATGTAAAGGATTAGGTGAAATAACCATAGCAGATTCTGAAGCATTTATTGATAATACTGGGGAATCTATCTATGAAAATGCAATTAATAGAAGTAAAATTGCAAAATTCTATATTGATAAAAATGGGCAATATTACTGGACTCTCAAGGCTTTGGATCAGCTTCTTCAACTTAATCTTGATATGCCGTGGAATGAATTAAGCACATCAAGCAAAGACATAGTATTATTTGGCGATAATGAAAATGAACTAGAAGTAGAATGGAAATTTGAAAGAAAAGGGCGGCAAGGTTCACATGATTTCAAAGGATTTTGGAAAGGATTAATTCCACTAATTAATGAAGAATATCAGCGCAAATCAGAAGATAATCGAGCATTAGCATTTAATCCAATTATGAAGCAAGTCACCTGCCCTATCTGCAAGGGCAAACGACTATCAACGGAGGTATTAAACTATACGGTTGCTGGATTCAATATAATAGGTCTTAGTGATTTAACTATATCAAATTCAATTCTACTATTAGAAAAATGGCAAAATAATTTCGAAGCTAATGAACAATTAATAAGCAATGATATTATTGATGAAACCATTAAAAAATTAAGTGCTTTAGAAAGTTTAGAGCTAGGGTATTTGCAGCTTAGCAGAAACCTAAATAGTATCTCAGGTGGGGAAATGCAGCGAATTAGTTTGGCGAGTAGTTTATCCAGAAAGATGAGCGGTATTAGCTATATATTTGATGAGCCTAGCCGAGCATTACATCCAAGAAATAGACTAAAAGTATTAGAGCAATTAAAACGGCTTAAGGCATCAGGCAATACAGTAATTGTTGTGGAGCATAGCCCTGAGTTTATTCAGAATGCAGATATGGTTTTTGAGTTTGGACCTGGCGCAGGGAGCAATGGTGGGAAAATAATTAAGACATATACACCAAACGAAATTGAGGAAATCCAATTGCCAATAATCAGAAGATCTCGAAAGGAAAAAGAAAACTTAAGCTCTTCAAATATAATAAGTATTGAGAGTGCTGTCGCTAATAATCTTAAGGGTGTCAGCCTACAAATTCCAAGCAACCAATTAATTAGCATTTGTGGGGTTTCTGGTAGCGGAAAAACATCATTAGTCCAAAATGTAATATATCAATCCTATAAGAAATCAAAAGCTGTAAATTGCGAAAGCATAAAAGGCCTGCAGCAATTTGATGAGTGTATATTTATTGATGCTGATATTGAATCAAGCAGCAGAAATCAAAGTATTATTGCATATTTAGGTTTGTTTGATTCTCTTAAAAAGCAAATGAGTCAAACTAAGGAAGCTAAGCTTGAAAAAATTAAGCCCAATTTCTTTTCATACCTGAGCAAAGAGGGTAAGTGTACAAATTGTTATGGATTGGGGAAAGTT
>JAOZKO010000200.1 GCA_029935325.1 Bacteroidales bacterium | reverse complement strand
TTTAAGCTAAATTTTAAAATAATATTAAATTTTTTTATAAGATGAAAAGAATAATTAGCCTAGGATTAATTGCAATTTTTGCTGTTGTGGTTTTAAGTTCATTAACTCCAAAGAAAAAGAAAAAATCAAAGCAATTTAGAGGTACTATCACATATGCTATAAGCTATGATAGTGAAGAGTTGTCGGAAGTACAAAGGACTAAATTGCCAAAATCAATTAAAGTAAAAATGTATGATGGAATGTCATTGTTTGATGAAGTAATGGGTCCAGTTGTACAGACTACATTGATTAAGCCTGATGCAGATAAGTATATCGTAATGGTTGAGTATGGGATGAAAAAAGCTGCATTTACGAGGAAGTATAGTGAAGTAACTAATGATTCATTGGAATCTTTTACCACTCAAATTGATATGTCAGGTGATACCAAAATTATTGCTGGTTATACTTGTAAAAAAGCTGTTGTTACCTTTACACCTAAAGATAGTGTTGATGCAGAGGAGCAAATGTATAGCGTTTATTATACTTCTGAATTAGGAAGTTTAAAAGACAATAAAGATAGTGAGTATGAAGGCATTGATGGAATGTTAATGGAGTTTTATCAGGTTACACCAAAAATGGTTGTAAAAATGGAAGTGACAGAAGTTATTAAAGGTAAAGTAAAAGAACTGGAGTTTTATATGCCAGATGATTATAAAGAATTTACTGATGCTGAAGAATTACAGAAATATTTAATTGGAGAATAAATAATTCTTTTTTAACAGCTACTTACTAAAGGTTTTCCTTTGGGAGAATTAATAGCAATAGCCATGGATGAAATTCATGGCTATTGTTGTTATTTAGATATTGCCAATGCTTTTTTTCCACATTGCAATGGTGAAAAGTAAGTTCCATTCTTAGATTTAGATTTAATTCATTTTATACTTTTACACAAATAAGCAGTATTTATAAATTAGTTTTATAGGATAAAGTATTGTAGGTCAATAAATTTTAGATTAAATGGGAAAATCAAAATCAGTTAAGAACGCCATAGGTTCTGAAGATAGTAAGGGAGATAAGAAAAAGAAGAGGAAAAAGAAGTCGAAGAAGTCCAGTAGTGGTATGAGTTTGTCAGCTATTGGTGATACTTTGCGCGACGAAAGGTTTGTTCGTATTTCTGGGCTTTTTCTGCTACTAGTTACAGCATATTTATTTATTGCTTTTAGCTCTTATTTAATCAGCTGGTTTAGCTGGGATGCTGATGATATTTTTTCAAATATTAGTTTTAGCCGTATTCTTTTTGATCAGGATATAGTTGTACATAATATCACTGGTAGGCTAGGAGCTGCACTTTCACAAATTTTTATTAAAAATTGGTTTGGAATTTCGTCATTTTTCTTTCTATACATCAGCTTTATTATTGGCTTGGGTTGGATGTTTGATTTTAAGTTCCTTTCTCTTAAAAAAGCTTTAAAGCATAGTTTGTTTGCAATAGTATGGATTTCTATTAGTCTGGGATTCTTTATTCAAGGGCCAAAAGCATCGGTTCTAGGTGGTATGTTTGGTTATGAAGTTGGTCAATATTTTATTGGATTAATCGGAAAGCCAGGAACTATAATAATAATATTCTTTTCTCTAATTAGTTTTGCCGTTTTTGCTTTTGATTTATTAAAGTATCTTTCTCCAAAAGATGTTCAAGAGGAGGAAACTCATGATTTGAATGATTATGAGGTGGATGGCTTGAATATTAATCAGTTGGCTGTATTAGAAAATGAAGGTTCTAATGAAGAGTCAAATAGCGATAGTGATTTTGAATTTGAGGTAAATATCGATAAAGAACTTAAGACGGAGGAATCGTCAGAAGATGATGGCTTGAGTTTAGAGATTGAATCCGTTATTCCTGAAGAGAATATTGAAAAGGAAAGTGAAGCATTGCCTGAGGATTCTGAGGAGCTTGATTTGAGTATAGAAGAATCAGCAAATGAAGAACTGATTGAAGGAGGTGATATAGAAAGGACACATGGAATTGATACTGTATATGATCCTACAGAGGATTTGGGAGGATTTCTTAATCCGTCTTTAGACTTATTAAAAGAGCATAGTAGTAGTAATGAGATTACAATAAATAAGGAAGAGCTAGAGGAGAATAAGAATAAGATTGTAAAGACATTATTGAATTATTCCATTGAAATTGATAAAATTAAGGCCACTATTGGGCCAACCATTACTTTATATGAGATTATACCTGCAGCAGGAGTTAGAATTTCTAAAATTAAAAATTTGGAAGATGATATAGCAATGAGTTTGGCAGCATTGGGTATAAGGATAATTGCACCAATACCTGGTAGAGGAACAATTGGAATAGAAGTACCAAACAAAAATCCTGAGATAGTATCAATGCGCACTATTATTGCTAGTGAGAAGTTCCAAAGTTCAACATTTGATCTTCCAGTAGCTATTGGTAAAACTATTTCAAATGAGACCTTTGTTTTTGATTTAGCCAAAATGCCGCACTTACTAGTGGCAGGAGCAACAGGTCAAGGAAAGTCTGTTGGATTAAATGCTATTATTACATCCTTGCTTTATAAAAAGCACCCAGCACAGCTTAAGTTTGTAATGGTGGATCCTAAGAAAGTAGAGTTTTCGCTATTTTCGAAAATAGAAAAACATTATTTAGCAAAGCTTCCTGATCGTGCTGATGCTATTATTACTGATAATAAGGAGGTTGTAGCTACTGTAAATTCTCTTTGTATTGAGATGGATGATCGTTATGAGCTTCTTAAAAATGCGCGAGCAAAGAATATAAAAGAGTATAATGCTAAATTTATTAAGCGCCAGTTGAATCCTGAAAATGGGCACCGATTCCTTCCTTATATTGTATTAATTATTGATGAGTTTGCAGATTTAATAATGACTGCTGGAAAGGAAATTGAAACACCAATTGCTAGATTAGCTCAGTTGGCTCGTGCAATTGGAATTCATTTGGTAGTGGCTACTCAACGGCCATCAGTAAATGTTATAACAGGTCTTATAAAGGCCAATTTTCCAGCTCGGATTGCGTTTCGTGTAACTTCCAAAATTGATTCTAGAACAATTTTAGATGCTGGTGGAGCTGACCAACTTATAGGCAGGGGAGATATGCTGTTTTCAAAAGGAGATGGTTTAACTCGTTTGCAATGTGCTTTTGTGGATACTCCTGAAGTGGAGGATATTGTTGATTATATTAGTGAGCAAAGAGGTTATGCCTCAGCTTTTAATTTGCCAGAGTTTGTTGGTGATGAAGATAGTGGAAAACCAGATATTGATATGGAAGATAGAGATGTGCTTTTTGAAGATGCTGCAAGAGTAATAGTAACACATCAGCAGGGTAGTACTTCACTAATTCAACGAAAAATGAAGTTAGGCTATAATAGAGCTGGCAGAATTATAGATCAATTGGAAGCTGTAGGAATTGTAGGTCCATTCGGTGGAAGTAAGGCTCGAGAGGTTCTTATCAGTGATTTGGTGCTTTTGGAACAGTTTTTGGAAGATCTACGAAACGGTAATAAATAGTTTACTTTTTTAACTATTTTTACCATTCAATATTAAATTAATTTTAAGCATTAAATTATGAGTAAAGTTCTGTATATATTAGTATTGTTTTTGTTTTCATTTAGCCAATTGTCAAATGCACAAGTGGATGATGCAAAAGCAAAAAAGATACTTGAGAAAGTGGCTGCAAAAGCCAAGTCATTTAAAAACATGAAATTTGAGTTTACCTATAGAATGGTAGATAAAGCTCATAAGATTGATAATGAGTTAGCAGGAAATATAGTTATGCAAGGCGATAAGTATAATCTTCATATTATGGGTCGCAATATTATTTCTGATGGTACTACAATGTGGAACTATGATCCAGATGCTGAAGAAATTCAGATAAGCAATACAAAAGATTCAAAAGATGCTTTTAGTTTCTTGAAGTTGCTTACATCCATCGACGATAGTCATAAAGCAAAGCTAATTAAAACAGTAAAGGAAAAAGGTAAAGAGTATTATATAATTGATTTAACACCAATAGAAGGTAAATCGTATTATAAAGTAAGGCTTAAGATTAGCAAAGCTGATAGCTGGGTTGTAGAAGCAAAGATTTATGAGAAGGATAATGTAGAGTATATTTTTACTGTAAATAAGTTCAGTTCAAATCTTATACTTCCTGCAAATTATTTCACATTAGATCCAGCAAAATTTCCTGATGCTGATGTTGTGGATTTGAGGTAATCTAAAATTGACTCTAATTACAAATAAATAAAAATGCTATTCTTTTAATTTAAAGAATAGCATTTTTTGGCCTAATGGACAAAAAGGAGGCTATAAAGTTTGTGAACCCTTATATTTACTAGTTTTGCAGTAAATCAAAGGTTATGAATAAAAAAAATGCTTTTATTGTGGCAGTACAATTATTAAAAAGAATGGCATAAGAAACGGGAAACAGAAGTATAAATGCTATGCCTGTGGGAAACAATTTATGGGAGGTTCTCGTCGAAATCCTGAACAAATATGGTTAGAATATAGAGAAGGTAAACAGACCTATTTTCAACTTGCAAAAAAGTATAAATGTTCTCAAAAAACCATCCAAAGAAAGATTGACTCCTATGATCTAAAAATCACAACAAAGATTCCAAGAAAAGTTATTATTCTGATGGACACTTCGTATTGGGGAACTGAGTTTGGAGTAATGCTTTTTAAGGACTCTTTGACGGGAGAAAATCTATTAAAATACTATGTAAGATATGAGACAAATGAGCTTTATAGAAAGGGAATAGAAGAGTTAATAAATAAAGGTTTTGAAGTCATTGCAATAGTTTGTGATGGAAGAAAAGGTCTGCTTACATCATTTGAGAAAACACCTGTTCAAATGTGTCAATTTCATCAAGCTGCAATTATTAGAAGGTATATAACAAAAAATCCTAGAATGCCTGCCTCTATTGAGTTAAAGGAAATTGTTAGAATGATGAAAAGTACCGATAGAGAGTCCTTTGAAGGTGCATTAAGTTTATGGAACATTAAGTGGAAATCCTTCTTAAACGAACGAACTATAAATGAAGAGACGGGAAAATCCTTCTATACACACAAGCGGTTAAGAAGTGCTAATAGAAGTCTGAAAACAAATCTACCGTGGCTCTTTACATGGTATGATTATATTGAGTTAAATATCCCAAATACAACTAATGCATTAGAAGGTCATTTTTCTGATTTGAAAAATAAATTAAGAAATCACAACGGCTTATCGCTAACGCGAAAAAAGAAATTTATTGATGGGTTTTTGAAGGCATAGAACCTCTAAAAATATCATAAAAAAAGGAGCTCAATATGAACTCCTAATTGTGACATTTTTGTCGGTTATCAAACTATCCCTGGCGAGTTGCTCCCCAGCAGAGCTCACTTCCGTTTTGCTTGATTATGTAAAGGTAATTATACAATATCTAATAGCCAAATATTGTTGATAAAAACAGCCTCCTTTTTGTCCACATGAGCACTTGCACTAAAAATTAGCCTCCTTTTTGTCCATTACACC
>JAOZKO010000199.1 GCA_029935325.1 Bacteroidales bacterium | reverse complement strand
CCAACCAACCAACCAACCAACCAATCAATCAATCAATCAATCAATCAATCAATCACATTTACAATAAAGTCCCTCTCATCAATACTATCACAATGTAGAATTTTTATCTCTACATATGGTTTTGGAATATAATCAATAATAATATCTGCCCATTCTATTATGCAATAATTACCACTATAAAGGTAATCATCAATACCAATATCAATTGCCTCTCTTGTGCTCTCTAGTCTGTAGAAATCAAAATGATAAATCTCGCCAAACTTATTACTAGTATATATATTAGCAATGGAAAAAGTAGGACTATTTACGTCCTCCTTAGCTCCTAATAAATTACAAAAGCTCTTGGAAAACGTTGTTTTACCAGCCCCCATTTCGCCTTGCAATACAAAGATTCGATACTCAGAATACTTTTCAACAATCTCAGCGGCAAGCTCTTGTAATTTATCTAATTTCACTCTCATTTTACTTTGCACTTAATGTTATCATAGGTATTAATACTTCTTCTAAGGATATTCCACCATGCTGAAAGGTATCACCATAAAACTTATTATAATAATTATAATTATTTGGATAAACGAAGAAATCAGACTCTTTGCTAAATATATAAGAGGTGCTAACATTAATCTTTGGCAAGAATATATTATCTGGATTACGAACTTCAAAAACTTCTTTTGATTTATAATCTAAATTTTTTCCAAACTTATACCTTAAATTACTGTTGGTACTTCTATCTCCAACTACTTTTACTGCTTTCTTTACTCTAACAGAACCATGATCAGTGGTAATTATCACCTGGCCTTTCTTTTCAGCTATATATCGCATCATCTCAAAAAGAGGGGAGTTTTTAAACCAAGAAACTGTAAGGGAGCGATAGGCTTTTTCGTCGCTAGCCAATTCACGAATAACTTCCATTTCAGTTCGTGCATGTGAAAGCATATCTACAAAATTATAAACAATTACATTCAATTGATTATCCATCAGAGAATGCATATTCTCAACTAATTTTCTCCCTTGCGATAAAGTTAAAATTTTATGGTAAGTAAAATCAACATCCTTTCCTAAACGCTTAAGTTGAGTCTGTAACAGTTCCTTTTCAAACTGATTTTTTGTTCCTTCCTCATGCTCATGCACCCAATACTGAGGGTACTTACTCACAATTTGCGAAGGCATTAAGCCTGCAAAAAATGAATTTCTTGCATATTGAGTTGTTGTTGGCAAAATACTATAATAAATAGACTCTTCTTCCAATCTGAAAAACTCAGAAATAACAGGGTAGATAGCTTTCCATTGATCGTATCTCAGGTTATCTATTACAAACAAAAATGTTGGTTTTTGTGCGGATAATTTAGGCAATACCTTTTCCCTAAAAGCTGTCTGAGATTGTATCGGCCTATCATCAGAATCATTCAACCAATCTATATAGTTTCGAGAAATAAAATTAGAGAACACAGAATTCGCCTCGTCTTTTTGCATCTGAAAAATATCGAGAATACCACTATCCTGCGACTTCTCAAGTTTCAATTCCCAGTCAACAATCTTTTTATAGATATCTATCCATTCATTACTATCTAGTCTATTGGATAACTCCATTCCAATCTGCCTAAACTCCATTTGGTAATCCATGGTGTTTTTTTCAGATATAATCTGTTTAGCATTTATATTCTTCTTTATTGCTAGTAAAATTTGATTTGGATTAACCGGTTTTATTAAGTAATCAGCAATATTTGAGCCTATGGCATCCTCCATTATCGACTCTTCCTCACTTTTCGTAATCATTATAACAGGTAACACAGAATTAATTTTCTTCATCTCTCCCAATACCTCTATACCGCTTAAGCCTGGCATATTCTCATCAAGGAAAACTAAATCGTAGTTATACTTCTTTATTAAATCCAATGCATCCATTCCATTATTGATAGTATCCATCTGATACCCTTTTGCTTCTAAAAAGATAATATGCGCTTGAAGCATATCTATCTCGTCATCTACCCAAAGTATTCTTGCCATAATTATTTGTCTTTATTTTCGATTACAAAATTAATGAATAAAGTAAATTTATTCTTCTTAATCAATTAATAAACGTTAAATTTGCAATATGCGTACATTCAACAAGAAGAAAATTATCAACGACCCAGTATATGGCTTTATTAATATTGCTAATGATCTCATATTCGACATAATAGAGCATTCTTATTTCCAAAGATTAAGAAGAATTGAGCAGCTTGGGTTATCTCATTTAGTATATCCAAGCGCAGTACATTCTCGTTTTAGTCATGCATTAGGGGCAATGTTCCTAATGAGTGAGGCCATACAATACTTGCGACAAAAAGGTCATAACATCACCGATATAGAATCTGAAGCTGCACAATTAGCAATTCTTATGCACGATATTGGCCACGGACCATTTTCACATGCCTTGGAATATTCTATAGTAAAAAACGTCTCCCATGAGAAGCTTTCTTTACTATTTATGGAATCTATTAATATAGAATTCAATGGTCAACTTGATATGGCTATTGCAATCTTTAAAAATGAATACCCTAAGCATTTTTTACATCAATTGGTAAGCTCACAATTAGACGTTGACCGATTAGATTATTTGAGGCGAGATAGTTTCTTTACCGGTGTTTCGGAAGGAGTAATAGGTACTCAAAGAATTCTTAAAATGCTTGAGGTTGTTGATGATAAGATAGTAGTAGAAGAAAAGGGTATTTATTCGATTGAAAACTTCCTTCATTCAAGAAGAATAATGTACTGGCAAGTATATCTCCACAAAACAGTTTTAGTAGCAGAGCATTTACTAATGAATATTCTGAAAAGAGCTAAGGAGGTTTATAAGGAAGGTGAAAAGTTATATGCTGCTCCTGCCCTATTGTACTTTCTGGAAGAAGAAGCTGATGAGAACTTATTTAAAAGCGACAAACTAGCTTTAGAAAATTTTTCGAAGCTTGATGATTATGATATTATGGGAGCTATAAAAGTATGGGCTCAGCAATCCAACGACTTTGTTCTTAAAGATTTGTCAAATAGGTTAATCAATAGAAAATTACTTAAAATAGAATTTAGCAGCCAAAAGTTTAAAGAGAGTAAAATTAAACAATTAAAGAAGGAAGTAATGACAATGTTTGGCATTAACAATCACGAAGCTTCCTATTATGTATTTTCTAATCATACTAGCAATTACCTTTATTCTCAAGAAAGTGGTTCTATTGATATTTTATCCAAAGACAATTCAATTAAGGATATTACTAAGGTTTCGGAACAGTTGAATGCAAATAAGCTAAAGAAGCCTATTACCAAATACTTTATTTGCTATCCAAAAGAATTGAAATTTATTTAGCTATAACACAAACATATAAGTAATAGTACCTTTCTGATCCTCAATTGCATTAGGGTCAGTATCAAATGATGTTTTATAAGCAGCTTCTATTGCTAACTTATGCAATTTACTACTTGAAGTATTTGATTCGTTACGTTTTATCTTTGCATTTACTACTTTACCATCTCCATCTACCCAAATTGTAACAACTACAGTTCCTTGTTCAGCACTATTATTTACAGGCTTTATTATTTTCTTTACTTTTCTTCCAACTAAAGTCCAAGCTACATCTCCTTCACCACCACTACCAACATCGCCACTATAATTATTTGAATTTGGGTTGCCGTTTTCCTTTCCTTGATCACCAGGTTCTCCTGTTATTCCTTCGCTTCCACCATCAGTTGATTTATTCTTCTCTTTAAATTCCCAATCTTTATTGCTGGTTTTTTCTATTTTCTTTTCCTCTGTTTTTGAATTTGATTTTACTTCAGAACCCGAATCATCTAGCTTAATAGATTCTTCAGTATCTTGAGTTGCTACATCATCTTCAGTGCTCTTGGGCTTAGGTTTTGGTTGCTGTGAAGCGGTTTCAGCTGGCTTATCAGGTTGAATATCGCCCATTCCTTGATCAGAATAACCCAAATTAACTTCAACACCCTGACTAGGTCGAGGTGGATCTGGTGGCTTCATACTAATCATTACTAGAATGAATAATAAAACCATATGAAACAAAATTGTTCCAATAATTCCCCAACGCTTATTTTTATCTATTTCAATATTCATAATACTCTAACGCAATTGACCATTGAATTATTATTCTGGCTTAGTTGCCAATATCACTTTATATGTAGATTGTCGCTTAACATTAATTTTATTAACCGCATCAATAACATTAACAATATGCTGAACTGCAACAGTTTGATCAACCTTTAGTACTACATTCCCTTTAGTTCCATTTGTCAATTTAGAATTAATAGCTGGTAATAGATTATCCTTATCTACTTGAATTTTTTCATCATTAATGAAATAATTTAAGTTTTCATCTATATAAACAGTAACGTCCTTCTTAGCATCTATTAATTGCTGACTAGAGCTATTAGGCAATGTTAACGGAATAGCCATTGGACTAACAATCGTAGAAACCAATATAAAAAACACTAGCAGAAGAAATACTAAATCAGACATTGAAGCAGTACTAAACTCTAAACTTTTCTTATTTCTTATTTTAATAGCCATAGTTTATATTTTAAGATGCAGGTTCGTGTAATAAATCCATAAATTCTGATGCTCTAGCTTCAAGAATAAATACTAGTTTCTCAATTCTAGCAACAATAATATTATATGCTATATAACCTATAATTCCAACAATAAGTCCTGCAATAGTTGTAACCATAGCTTGATACATACCATCAGACAATAGTCCAATATCTAAACTATTCCCCCCATTTGCCATATCAAAGAATACTCTTACCATCCCTACAACAGTACCTAAGAAACCAATCATTGGTGCTGCCCCAGAAATAGTTGCTAAAGCAGCGACATTCTTCTCAAGTTTTGACACTTCAAGTTTACCTACATTTTCTATAGCTTGATTTACATCAGGCAGTGGACGACCAAGTCGAGTTAATCCTTTTTCCAACATTATTGAAAGAGGAGTATCTTGCTTTTTGCATAATTGTTTTGCTGCATCCACTTTTGCATCATGAATTAGGTCTAGTAAATCATTCATAAAACCTGATTCATCCTTCGTTGCTTTTTGAGTTGCTAAAAAGCGCTCCACAAATATATATATTGCGATTATAGACATAAGAGCAAGAGGTCCCATTATCCACCAGCCACCAGCTTTAGTAAGTTCCCATATTGACAATTCACCGCCAGCACTGTTCATTCCATCTGCAGCAACAGCATTCAAAGAGTCTTGAAGTATTTGTCCAGTTTCTTCAACTTGTAACAATAAAAGTAATCCGTTCATAAGTTCTTTTGTATTTAAATCATATTGTGTGAAAGGTACTAACGTCAATTCATAGTATAATAGTATTTACGCACACCTTTTCAATTTTGTAAAAGTACTTTAATCGTATAAGGTGGTGTTTCATCTAATATGGAATTACTAACATTAGAATGTTAATTGTAGGCTTAGTAAATACGTATAGTTTATAGAATATTTAGGGCAAAAAAAAAGCTCCTAACTAACGTTAGGAGCTTTGTATAAA
>JAOZKO010000198.1:4440-5534 GCA_029935325.1 Bacteroidales bacterium | reverse complement strand
TCAAATTTAATATTCAATGTCAAGTAGATATATCGTTAAAATATTGAATGCTAATAATAACCAATCATTACTTGATTTTTATAGTAAACCTATGTCAAGCAATGGGAAAATTAGCCTTATTTTGGATTACTCGCCTGATATTTGGAATGCGCTAAAAGTAGAAGGAGATACATCCGAAATATTTATGGTGGAGGATAGCAGAAATAATCAAATTGCTGGTTTGGCAATTCTTAGTCAGAAGGAATGTTTTTTTCATGGCAAAACAAAAAATGTAGGTTATGTCAGTGGATTGAAGGTAAATGAGGACTATTATGGAACAATAGTTATTGCCTTGCTTTTCAAGAGTTTTAAAGAATATTGTAGAAAAAATAATATAAAGCTGTGGTTTTATTCTGTTTTTAATGATAATGAAAAAGGATTAAAACTATTTGGCAAATCAAATAAGCGTCTTCCTATTTTTGAGCCTTTGGAAACAATGCAAACATATATTTTTAAAAGGAGATATATGCATTCTCCAATGGGAAATAATGGTATAGAAATATCTCAGGGAACAGAAAATGATATTGAATCAATAGTTGAATATATTAGGAAAGAGGGGCAGTCAAGAGCCTTTCTTCCTGCTTATACTTCCTCGCAAATTCTTTCCGGTAAAGGTTTGCTAAATGGATTATCGGTAAGTGATATTGCAATTGCCAGAGATGGAAATGAGATAGTCGGAATAATGGGATTATGGAACCAATCGGTATTTCGGAGGTGGAAAGTAATGGGTTATTCTAGTATAATTAATACATTTCTACCATTGTTAAATATTGGCACCAAAGTATTTGGCTATCCGGATTTGCCAGCCATTTATAGTAATGTTGAATATAAGATTTTTAGCTTAATTCTAATTCAGAATAATAATGATGATGTTTTTAAATTGCTTTTTAATTATTTAATGAAAAACGATAAGGCTGAAAATAGCACTTATTCAATTTCTTTAAAGAGTAATGATGCTTTAAATATGGATTTTAATAAGCGTAGTATCGCATTCTCAAATACTATTTATAAAACATATTGGAAAGAGGATGAGGTATATGCTAAAGAATTGAATG
>JAOZKO010000198.1:0-4430 GCA_029935325.1 Bacteroidales bacterium | reverse complement strand
ACAAGGAGGTTTATAATGGGAATAATTAGACAAAGGATAGATGTTTCGGAGCTTACGGCTATTCAAAAGGATAGAATGTTCTTTCTTATGAATAATCACTATGGCAATACTTTAAGAATTGCTTTTGAGCATGATTTACGAGAAAAGGATTGGGTGTTGATGCTTTTGAATGAGGAAACACTAGAAATGGTTGGTTTCTCATCTCAAATGTTGATTAAAACAATATTTAATGGAAAAGAGATTGGTGTTTTATTTTCTGGCGATACTATAATTGATAAGGAGCATTGGGGGAGCATGGCTTTGAGTATTAGTTTTGGTGAACTTATGATCGACCTGATTGATGCAAATAAAGATATGGAGATCTACTGGATGCTAGTATCAAAAGGAATTAGAACATATAAATATTTACAGATATTTTTTATGGAGTATTATCCAAATTATAAAATCGATACTCCCAAGGAAATTAGTGAGATGATTGATTATTTAGGCTTTTTAAGATATCCTGATTCTTATGATAAATCAAAAGGAATAGTTAAGGCAGCCCAAGAAAGTCAATTCTTAAAAGAAGATTATCAGGCTGATGCAAAGCCAAAAAAGCAACATGAGGTCTTTTTTACACAGATTAATCCTGGCTATTTGAATGGCGATGAGCTGATTTGTATTGCCAAACTATCATTGGATAATCTGAATCCATTTATGAGAAGAGTTTTAAAAATTAGCTAATGAGCATAATCCAAAATATATTGAATTTGGCTTTTATTTTTTATAATCGTAAGAAGTATAAGGAGTTTAATAATGCAGTTATGGATGTGCATAATTCTCAAAAAGATGTACTATTATCAATTCTTAAAAAGAACATCGATTGTGAATTTGGACAAAGATTTATGTTTGAGGATATAAAATCTATTCAAAATTTTCAGAATCAGCTACCATTATCAAGCTATAATACCTATGAGCCATATATTAAGCAGATTATGGATGGCCATTCTCGCATATTATGTAGTGAGCCCATTAATTACTTTGCTTTATCAAGTGGCTCAAGTGCCTCTTCAAAATATATTCCTTATACACAAAGTTTGAAATCTGAATTCTCAAATGCTATTAATGCATGGCTTTATGATTTGTTTTCAAATAATAAAAAACTCAGACTAGGAAAGCAATTCTGGATAGTGACTCCAACCACCGACTTTCAAAAGCCAGAGAGTAAAGTCCCCATTGGCTTTGAGTCTGACTCTAATTATTTTGGTGGATTTCAGCAGAAGCTGGTTAATGAGTTAATGGCAGTGCCTGAGTTAATTAATAAAGTAAAAGATAGGGAGAACTATTTCTATATTTTGAGCTATTTCTTGCTTCAGAGTAAAGATTTAAGACTTATTTCAGTATGGAATCCTTCACTTCTTTTATCAATAATTAATGCTATAAATACTCATTTCGAGAATCTATTAAATGATTTTGAAAATAGCACTTTGACCTTGCCAAATCCTAAGCTTAAGTCTGACTATAATTTGTTTGTAGGATATATAAAGTCAAATACAAAAAGAGCTAAGGAATTGAGACTAATAGAGAAAGAAACTCAAATAAATCCCCTCGACATTTGGCCTGAGCTAGAATTAATAAGCTGTTGGACAGACTCATGGGCGAAAGTATTTATCCCTCAAATAAATAAGTTATTTCCAAATGTAAAGATACAAGGCAAGGGTTTGTTAGCCACTGAAGCAGCGATTACAATACCAATTGAAGGAGCTGAGTTTCCTGTTCTAGTACCCAATGCCCATTTTTATGAGTTTAAAGGCATTGATGATAATAAAATCTACCTCGCTCATGAACTGATAAAGGATGATTTTTATGAAGTATATATTACTACAGGAGGTGGATTGTATCGGTATTGCTTAAATGATATTATACAAGTAAAAGGATTTTTTAAGCAATCTCCGATGCTTGAGTTTATTGGTAAAAAAGATCGAGTATCGGATATTACCGGTGAAAAAATAAATGAGGAGCATATTGAAAGGGTAATTGAAAAAATTGCTGGTAAATACCTGAAATCTAAGTCATATACATTCTTGGGAATTGGATTGCAAAATCAGATATACTCATATATTATATATGTGGAGAGCAATAATATTTTGCAAGCCGAAAGCTCAATTGATATGCTTGAAGATTTAGAAGAATACCTTAATGAGAACTATCATTATTTGCATAGCCGACAAATGGGGCAACTCAATTCAGTAGGTTTATGCGTAATGAATGATGAAATATTACAAAAATATCAGTTGTTGAAAACAGAGAAGGAAGTGAGGAGTACTTTTAAGTTTTCGCGATTAGAGACTGATATAGAGCTATTAAATGAAATTACAAATAGGATTAATTGGTTAAAATAATGACAAAGAAACTTTTGATTTTATTGCCTGAAGCAAATATCCATAAAATTAAAATTGGGAATTTCCGAAAATCATTTCGCGAAGCACCATTAACGGCAACTACTTTAGCCGCTTTAGTACCCGAGGATCTTGATATAGATATTAGTATAATTGATGAAAGTATTCAGAAGATACCTTTTGATAAAACTTATGATATTGTAGCAATTAGCATAATTACCGGTACTTCCACAAGGGGTTATGAATTAGCTGATTATTATCGAAAAAAAGGAGCAACGGTAATAATGGGAGGAGTACATGTGAAACTAAGACCAGAGGAAGCTGCTCAATATGCTGATTCAATAGTAATTGGTTTTGCGGAACACTCATGGCCTGAGCTTTTGCGAGACTATATGCAAGGGCAATTGAAGCCAAAGTATGAGAATTTGAAGAAATCATTTGACATTATGCCAAGTCCAAGGCGCGATTTGCAAAAGAATAGTGGCTACTCCATTCCCAATACCGTAAATGCTACTCGAGGCTGTAAAGGGAGCTGTGATTTTTGTGCAGTAGATGCTGCGAAATTTGGTTGGCAAACTCGCGAAATTGATTCCATAATTGAAGAAATAAAAAAGATTCCTGCTAAAAGAATAGTATTTAATGATGTGAGCATGGGCGAGGATATGGTTTATTTCAAGGCCCTGCTGAGAGCAATGATTCCACTAAAGAAAAAATGGGGAGGATTGGTTTCTACAAGAGTTTTTCAAGACCCAGAAACATTGGATTTGCTTCAGAAAAGTGGATGTTCTTATTTGCTAATTGGTTTTGAATCATTGAATGATATTTCACTTACTAATATGAATAAGGGATTTAATAGATTCGATGAATATAAGATACTTATAGAACAGCTTAGAAGTATAAATGTAATTCTTATGGCCTGCTTTATTTTTGGTTTTGATGAAGATACTCTGGATGTTTTTGAAAATACAGTAAGCTTTGTAAAAGAGTATAAAGTAAATATCCCACGATATGCTATTTACACTCCATTCCCAGGTACGAAATCATATAAGCGATTCTCAGAGCAGGGGCGGATTCTACATAATAAATGGGAGTATTACGATACGCAGCATGTTGTGTTTCAGCCTAAAAACATGACAGTTGAACAGCTAGATGATGGCTTTAAGAAAGCTTATAAAGATACTTTTACAATTGGGAGTTCCTTTGCAAGAACGGTAACTTCAGGTAAGAATTTTTCTCTTACTTTTGGTGGGAATCTAGCATATCGAATTTATTTAAAGAGGTTATACGCAGAGCAAAATAGAATTTATAAACCATAGATTTAGTATAATAAAGATGGAATATATTTACAAAAATTGGCAAAAACTGTTTCTAATAATTGGAGATTATATATTACCAATTCCACTAACAGTATTAATGTATTTTCTTTGGGAGGATATGACAGCAAGTAGTATCTATGCGTATTTTATTCTAGTTCTGGCATTAGTTTATGGCTATCTGATTCCTGGGATTGCCTCTAATGTTTTCAAGCTTTGGAGATTTGCTTGGCCACCACAAATTGTTAAAAGTGTGTTTTATCATCATGGATTTATTTACTCAGCATATTTCCTCTTGGTGCATTATATTGCTTTCTTCGATGGGTTTACGATGACATATATGAATGTGATTCGAGTCATATTTGCAAACTTTGCCTTATTTGCTATTCTAAGTTCTTATAACGAGATAATTATGATAAAGCAAGGAATGGTAATTAATTCTAATTCTTTAACGAAAAAAGGGAAGAGTCATATCGAGGCTATTTTCAGTTTTGCATTCTTTTATTTTGGATTGGTTGGAGCATCCTTTGGCGCAAGTGCCCTTTATGCTTATAATAAGATTATAATTGAGCAACATACAGATACAAAATCTCTTATGCTATATTTTGCTATTTGTATGCTACTAATGACTTTGGCATCTTTGCCGTACTTTATTGTAGAACGTAAGCAGGTTGTTATTAATAGAGCCGAGCGAAAGTAAGAAGTCATAGTCATCGTAATGAATGATTTGAGATTTAAG
>JAOZKO010000197.1 GCA_029935325.1 Bacteroidales bacterium | reverse complement strand
TAGAGCAGTACCAGCATCCAATGGATTTACATTAACTATCAATAGTAGTTTTTAAGCTTGACAAAAGCTTCAAGCATAAAAACTGAAATAATTTAAAAGACCAATACAATGAACAAGAACATATTTTTTATAATCCTTAGCTTATTTATTGCAACGGCATTCCTTACAAGCTCATGCGATAAAGTAGAACCCCCATATACTGTAAATAATGGTAGTGGAATAATTGCCGATACTGTACGGAAAATATTATTTGAGGACTATACTGGTCACGACTGTGTAAACTGCCCTGACGCCCACATAATACTTGAGCAATTGCATACATTATATGGTGACAGATTAATTGTAGTAGTAGAACATGTTGGTTTTTTCTCAAGAACAACATCAGAACTTACTTATAACTTTCGTTCTGCTGAAGGCACTGCTTATGCAACTTTCTTTGGATCATTAGGTGCACCTTTACCTAAGGGAGCTGTTAATAGAGAAAAAATAAATGGAAGTTATTTGATAGACCGCGTTGGTTATCCACCATATGTAAGTTTAGCTATAGACTCAATGCCAGAAATGCCAGATATTTATATTGAGCTAACAGCTACTTATAATAGTACTAATAACACAATTGGTGTTGATGCAAAGTTAACGGCTTTGAAGGATTTCTCGGCAGGAAAATACAATCTAAGCATATTGGTAACTGAAGACAAAATAATTGAACCACAAAAAAATAGCAACCCATTAATTGGCACAACCCCTACAATTCATGATTATGAACATAATGATGTATTAAGAGGAGCTATTAATAACACTTGGGGTGATGAATTTACCGATGCAGCAATAAGTATTGGTCAAACCTTTGACTTATCATATTCTAATTATAAAATTGGTAGCGACTGGAAGCCAGATGATTTACATATTGTAGCTTTTGCATATTATGCCGATGGTGTAAATGATAAAGTTGTAATTCAAGCTGAGAAGATTAAATTGAAGTAGAATTATCAACTCAATATTTGCGGATATAAGGTATAAGAAAAAAATCAGCAAAGCTTTGCTGATTTTTTTTTGCACTAATATCAAAACCTCTGCATTTATAAAAAAGGTTTACTTTCGCAGCTATTAATATTCGCTTTAACAGAAACACTACAAACATTATTATATCTATGAAATTCAATATCTTATACATACTAATATTAGTATTTGCAACAGCATGTCAGCCTCAGCAAGCTCTGAACACTGAAGATAATCCCTCGGATAATAAGTTAAAAGTAGCTGTATTTAAAGGCAATGGAGCAGGAGCCGTATCTGTTATTGAAACAATTGAGGCTTTAAGAATAGATACCGGTATTTGGGCCGTACCAATTAGTGCTGCTGAAATACAAAATGGTGAACTCGATAAATTTGATGCAATAATAATTCCTGGTGGAAGCGGAAGCAAACAGTTAAATAATTTGGGTGAAAAAGGCGCTGATATTCTCAGAGATTTCATTAAAGTAAAAGGCAAAGGAGCAGTGGGAATATGTGCAGGTGCATATTTCCTTTCTTCTACAGCAGGATACCCAAATCTACAGTTAGTAAGTGCAGTGCATCTCGACAGAGCACATTATAATAGAGGCAGAGGGCTTATTGAGTTTGCATTAACAGAGACAGGAGAAGAAGTATTTCCTGAATTGAAGAATCACAGTTTATTTCTTCAGTATTATGACGGACCTGTTTTGGCGCATAGCGATTCTGTAGATGGCGATTATCAAGAGTTAGCAACCTTTGTTTCTGACATTCACCCTGATGATTTTGCTCCTACAAATATTACTCCCGGCAAAACATTCTTTTTGAATCAGGAGGTTGGTAATGGTAGAGTATTTATTACAGCTGGTCATCCTGAATCTACTCCTGGTATGCGCTGGATGGTTCCACGGATGATTCGTTGGGTGTGCAATAGCCAAGCGATAGATTATAATCCCAAATGGATTAAACCAGAGATTAATGATTCTGCAATTATCTTTAATAAAGCTTTAAAGAAATACGAGAAAGCGATTTTCTGGGAGCTATTTAGCCAAGACTCCAAAGAACAAGTTCAAGCATTAGACAATCTATATGCCCTACGATCAAGGCCAGCAGTGCGTTGGAGTATTGGGTTACTTCGAAGCCACAACTCTCAAACACGGAAACGAGCCGCTATATTTTTAAAAGACACTGAATACAGTGATGCTCTTCCCGACCTTAAAGCAGCTTTTAAATTGGAAGATGATGTAGAAGTTAAACTTATTATAAAAGAGACTATTGACTTTTTGGAAAATAACTAAATAGTTCATTTTTTGTTACTACTCAGTCAGGTTAAATGATTGATATTCAGTAGCCCAGCACTTTAGTTCTGGGCTGCAAATTGAGACAAGCCATCAGTTTTGGCGGTATTATTGATTTTTATTCAATAATAGTGACAAAAATAACATTGATAATCAGCATTATATCTTTTAAAATACTACTGATTAGTAACCATTTTTTAACTCAAAGAGTCTAGTCTAAGAACAGTCGATTTTTATAAAAAGAGTTATTTTGGTATTTCCTCATAAACGAAAAGCATTGTAAAAATTGGGACTACAGGATTATATATCAGTCACTAAGTATGATTCTGACTCAATTCTTTTACGTTTAAATGGCCAATGAAACAAATCACCTTTTCGCTTATTTTTTTATTAATTCAATTTTTCAGTACCCTGTCAGAGTATATGTACGTTAGTAACCTGTATAGATATTAAATATCTTTTGCATCTCTTCCCAGAAGAAAGGGTAGGATTTATTAACTGAATTTTCATTTTCAATTTGGATACTTTTACCAATTATAGCAAAGGGAGCAAAAGCCATTGCCATTCGATGATCGTTGGCTGTATTGATTAATATTTTAGAAAAGTCCTTTTGCTTTTGCTCTGGCTTGCAAGAGTTTATCAAAACATATTCGCCAAAGTCTGTATCACGTAAGTCATAACCTAGCTTATCTAATTGAGCAATAATAATATCCATTCTACGACTTTCTTTTAAGTTAAGGCTTTCCAAGCCTGTGAACTTTCCCATTACACCCAAAGCCGCACATGTATTAATCACCGCTGGTGCCAAATCAGGAATATCTTTGAAATCTATATTCTGATTATAATTTATTTCTCCCTCCGCCTTTATTAATATTCCATTTTCCATTGGGTAGCTCTTAACACCGAGGCTAATAAAAATATCAATTAAGGCAGCATCTCCTTGAATGCTCTTTTTCGTTAATCCTTGAAGTAGGAATTCGCCTTTACCGGCAATTGCTAAAATCTGATACCAATATGAAGCAGAGCTCCAATCATACTCAATTTCAAATACATAACCAGGCTTTTTATAGCCTCCTTGTAGTTCTATTTTTTGAGCATTAATGGTGTGTTCTATTCCAAAAGCAGCCATCAGCTCCAATGTCATTTTAATATAAGGCCAAGAAGATATATCCCCTTGAAGTTTGATTAATGATTTTTCTTTTAGCAAAGGTATAGCCAGCAATACTGAGCTTACAAATTGGCTACTTAAAGTAGCATCAATTGTTACATTATTAAATTGAAAATCAGACGGGCTAATATTTAAAGGAGGATATTGTTCATCTTCTATATATTTAATATCAGCTCCCATATCCAATAAAGATTCTACTAATGGACCTATTGGGCGTTGTAACATTCGTTGTGAGCCTGTGAGAATATACTCATTGTTTTTAGTTGTCAAAAAAGCACAAAGAAAACGCAAAACTGTTCCAGCATTTTTACAATCTATTAATATTGGCTCATCATATTGAGTGTTTTCTGCTTTAGAAATATAAGCTAGGTGTTTCTTTAGCAATTGGCTATCATCAGCTTCTGAAATATTTAGTTCATCCATATTCCACGACATAGCAGCATAAATCATTAAAACCCTATTGCTAATGCTTTTTGAAAGTGGAAGTTGAATTTCTCCTTTTAAATTGCTATTCTTTGATATTACTGTTATGCTATCTTGCATGCTTATATTTAATTTTCTTCTAGTTGTTCAATACAATAGTTCGTTAAGTTTTTGTTTCTCGCAAAGACGCCAAGACGCAAAGTGTTGATTTTGTGAATATTATACATTATTGTATAAAGCCGTAATCGCCTGACTGTGTGATTTATATAAAATATTAACGAAGTATTATCAATACAAACCAACATTCAACCTTTGCAAGTATTATAATTGGGCATAGTATTTAAGTGCATTAATAATCACATCCTCGCTAATAAATTGATCATAAATTGGTTTTCCGATATCCTCTAAAAGTACAAAAGCAATATTTGAATCATTATTTTTTTTATCCTTACGCATTAAACTTATTAATGGTTCAAAATCCTGTTTATCAATTGGGTAAAGTGCGAAATTATCTAGAATATACTGCTGTATTTCTTGTTGAATCTCATTATTAAAACCAGCGAGTTTAGCTGAGAGGTATAACTCCATAATTATTCCTAGAGCAACTGCCTCACCATGTAATATACTCCTACTACCTTTGCTCATAGAATATGATTCCAAAGCATGACCAATTGTATGCCCAAAATTCAGAATCTTCCTTCTACCCTGCTCATACCAATCTTTCTCAACAATATTATTCTTAATCTGCACACATTCATTTACAAATACATCAAAGTCCATTTTAGGATTTAACTCCTGATTCTTTAGAACATTCCATAATTGTTCGCTATCAATTAGCGCATATTTAAGCACCTCTCCCATTCCTGATAATAATTCTCTTTCTGGCAATTTTTTCAGAAAGGTAGTACTAATAAAAACACCTAGTGGATGTGCAAATGTACCAATCTGATTTTTTGCAAAAGCCAAATCAACTCCTGTTTTGCTACCTATTGCGGCATCTGTTTGTCCCAATAAAGTAGTAGGAATATTAATAAACGGAATCCCACGCTTAAAAACAGAAGCCACAAAACCACCCATATCAGTAACTATACCACCACCAAGGTTAATTAGCAGTGTTTTTCTATCTGCTTCATTTTCAAGCAAAGCTTCCCATAAACCAGTTGCTGTTTTCAAAGTTTTATTTACCTCACCAGCATCTATTTCCAAAATACTAGCTTCTTGCAACACCTTTACTTGAGCCAGTAAATAGGGAATACATTGGGTATGAGTATTCTCATCCACAAGGATAAAATACTTACTAAAATTAGCTTTATTTTGATCAAGGTATAAGGCTAATGTTTGTAGGCTATTATCAATATAAATGGAGTAATACGAATTTTCAATGATTTCAGCCATAAGTCTAGATTTTACTTTCCATTTGCTCATGCAAATATCTCTACAAATTTATGAAAAATAGTAATACCTAGGCTAGATAAGCTGAAAATAAATGGAACACAACCTGCCCCGAAAATTCCGGAGATAACGCAGATTAACCTCATTAATGCCGATATTAATAACAATAGTTTGTTGAGTTTTTGTTTCTCGCAAAGACGCCAAGGCGCAAAGTATTGATTTTATGAATATTATACATTATTGCATAAAGCTGTAATCGCCTGACTGTGTGATTTATAT
>JAOZKO010000196.1 GCA_029935325.1 Bacteroidales bacterium | reverse complement strand
CCCGAATCAAGCGATGTTATTTTGCACGATAATAAGTCAAAAAACATAGCCATAGTCGTAGCTACGGCGAGGCTTTTTGACGAAGTTAGCGTGAAAAAGAACGAGTTTGAACGGTCTAGTTATTTCGTAACAATTCCTAAAAACAAAAGTAATTATTAGAAGTCCCCTTAATGTTTTTAAACCTTATTTTTGCAGGATGATAAAACAAGTACATAAGATACTATTTCTGTTAATATTAATTATAGCATCAAGCTGTGAGCCTGCAAAGCAAGCAATTTATATAGACAAATCTTTTACCAATAATATTTGGAATTCCTTTGATATTATTGATTTTAAAGCACAAATCCCAGATATGGAAATTCCTTATAAAGTTAGTGTTACAGTTGCTCTTACTTCTAACTTTACAGAGACTGATTTTAGCTTTAGTTTAAGTCAAAAAAGTGCCGAGGGAGAGAGTATTTATTCGCACTACCAAATCCCCATTAAAAGTACTGAAGGTGTTATGGAAGGCAAATTAGATGGTGAGTATTATTATTATACAATCATAATTAACAAGAAAACTTATTTCAATAGTAAAGGAGAATATACTTTTAGTTTTGAGAGCACTATGAATAAACTAAAAGTAAAAGGAGTTCATAAGTTATCATTAGAAATAAACCCATTATAGAATGGCAGAGGCAAACCCAAAATATGCAGATTTGCTTTTGAAAACCATTGCTCGGCTTCCAAATAAGCCAGGTGTATATCAATATTTTAATGATAAAGGAAAGATTATTTATGTTGGTAAAGCCAAGAGTTTAAAGAGCAGAGTAAGCTCATACTTTAACAAAGACCAACAACATGGAGCTAAAATTACTTATTTAGTTCGCCAAATTGCCAATATAGAGGTGATTGTTGTGGAAACTGAAATCGATGCTCTTTTATTGGAAAATAACCTTATAAAAAAATATCAGCCGCGCTATAATGTGTTGATGAAAGATGACAAAACCTATCCTTGGATTTGTATTAAAAAAGAAGCCTTTCCCAGAATATTCTCCACACGACATATAATAAAAGATGGCTCCCAATATTTTGGCCCCTATGCCTCGGGCAAGATGATGCATACTATGCTAGACCTTATACGACAGCTATATACAATCCGAACTTGCAAGCTGAACCTGAGTGCTAATAGTATTAAAACCAAAAAGTATAAAGTTTGTTTAGAGTACCATATTGGCAAATGCAAAGCTGCTTGTATTGGAAACGAAACTGAGGAAGAATATCAACAATATATTGATGAAATTAAAGAGTTGCTAAAGGGAAATATTCATACAGTAAAGAATAATCTTAAAAAGCAGATGATGCGTTTAGCTGAAGATATGGAGTTTGAAAAAGCGCAAATTCTTAAGGATAAGATCACACTCTTGGATCGATATCAAAGCAAATCCATTGTTGTAAGTTCATATTTGAAAGATGCAGATATATTTAGTTTGATAAGTGAAGATGATGAGGCATTTGTAAATTATTTGAAAGTTATAAATGGAGCAGTAGTGCAGGCTCATTCGGTGCAAATAAAAAAACGCCTTGACGAAAGTGATAAGGAAATATTGGCGCATGCAGTAGTAGATATTCGCAAGAGATTTTATAGCAATTCTAAGGAGATTATTGTTCCTATTTTACCAGATATAGAGCTGCCAGATGCAGATTTTCTCGTTCCCCAACGTGGAGATAAAAAGAAATTATTGGAACTATCGGAGCGTAATTTGAAGTTTTTTAGGCTAGACCTACGCAAAAAGCAGAACTTAATTGACCCAGAGCGACATAGCAAAAGAATTTTATTGCAGATGCAAAAGGATTTGAGAATGAAAGAACCTCCAAAGCATATTGAGTGTTTCGATAATTCTAACTTCCAAGGCGACCATGCTGTTGCTGCTTGTGTGGTATTTAAAAATACTAAACCAAGCAAAAAGGAATATCGACACTTCAATATCAAAACAGTGGAGGGAGCTGACGATTATGCATCAATGGAGGAGATAATTTTTAGGCGATATTCAAGGCAGTTGAAAGAGGGAAATGAATTGCCACAACTTATAATTATTGATGGTGGCAAAGGCCAGCTTTCATCCTCCATGAATAGTATAAAAAAACTAGGATTGAAAGGAAAAATAACTGTAATTGGGATTGCTAAGAAGCTTGAAGAAATTTATTATCCTGGAGATAAAATCCCGCTTTACCTTGATAAGACCTCTGAAACTTTAAAAATAATTCAGCAAGCTCGTGATGAAGCACATCGCTTTGGCATAACCCATTACCGCAAGAAACACGAAAAATCATTAATCAAAAGTCAGTTAATTGATGTCAAAGGATTTGGCCCAGCAACAGTGGAGCAGCTACTAAAAAAGTTTAAATCCGTAAAGCGAATTAAGGAAGCTGGCTTTGATGCTTGGAAGGCTGAAGTTGGTGAATCTAAAGCTTTGTTGCTTAAAGCTTATTTCAACTCAGGTTCAAATTCTTAGCTTTTATGGTATTTAAAATAAATTGTAAGTAATCAGTTTATCTAAATGACTAGTAATGAAATCTTTTCAAAAATATTTTGTCACTATTTTTGCTAAAAAAAAGCAAAAATACCGCCAAAACTTCAAGAACTCGTATTCATAACCATGGATTTCATCCATGGTTATTCACGTTTGACCCTTTCAGGGTCAGTGATATACGTGGGGGATTATAATTTTAATTGTAAAAAATATGATACTGATTAGTAGCAAATAAATTTAATATTTAGACTCTAATTCTTCCAATGAGTTTACATTAAAATATATGTTAAACCATGTCCATTTTTCCCAATCATCTCCGAAATACGGGTCGTGATAGTTAAACTTAATAAATTGCTTTTGATTAATAACCGAATCTGAAATACCACTTCTAAATGCAATGGAAATTGTTGAGTCATTAATGCATTTGTATTTCACTTCCTGAATATTGTTGACCATTTGAGTTTTTGTATCGTAATAGTATCGTTTGTAATGTGCATTACTTTTGCCTAAGTATATAGAACGATATAAGTGTATAGAACTATAACTATATATATGCATCCATTTTCTATTCTGATTATCATTTATTATTATCGGTTTTGTCAATGTAATTGTAGAATCAATTATGCCATTTTCTTTATAGCCAAGAAAAAAATCTGGAAACTCACGAGATTTGGCCTCATCTTCACTATAATAAACAGGCTCTCCTTCAAAAAACCTAACATAATAACTATCGATTGACTTTTCATAACTTAATAAATTATCTCCCTCTTCATCAAAATTCTGGGCATAGGAATATTTCTGAGTTTCGAATCGCTTTATACTTCCATTATTATTTATTTTATAATCATATTCAGTATATTCTGGATTACTTTCATAATGTGAAGCGATTATACTTTTAATTGAATAATTACGATCAATACTAAAATATGACTCCCAATAAGTGTCTCCAAAAGATTCAAAAACACCAACAATAACATTATCGACTTTAATATGATTTATTTTGTCATAAGTGGCGATTATCCAATATATTAAATTTGATTCAGAGTTATTAGAAGATAGTAATAGAACTTCAATAGAATCGTTTAGGGGCTGAAACCTTTCAAGTAATAACAAATTCCAATTTGTATCAACTTCATCAATGCTTTCATAACTTTCACATAAAAACTCTTCCAATCCAAGAATATCTTTAAACTTAAAAAACACATCCACACTATCCAATTTATTCAAAGGTTTGTGAGCTCTAGACCAAATTATTTGATAATTATTTTCATCATCAATATGTGAGCTTTTATTATTTGGCACCCAAATATGTGTTTTTATTTTATAAGGTAATTCCAATGTTTTATATGTACTAAGTTGACTTACGAATTCTTTGTCAGATACTATGGAAAGAGTGTCTTGAATAATATTTGACTGAATTTTAATACTATCCATCTTAGGAGTTGGATTAGGAATGATAGTTTGCTGCTGATTACAGCTGCTGATTGTTGCAATAAGTAGAATGCTGATTAAAAACTTGCTCATATCTTTAATTGTTTACTTAGTAATAATTAGTGTCATTCAATAGTTCATCTATTTCCATTAAAGATGATTTATGCCTAGAAAAAGAATATAGTGTTTTATTAAAAAATTTATGAATTGGATCTCTTTCAGATTCTTCTAGAATTCTAGAAGGATAAAATTTTGAACTTACATCAACAAAGTCGAAATACAATACTTCAGGAAGTAAATTAATATCAAATGAATCTAACTCAAATTTAATGTGATATTCTTGTGGCCCACGTCCACCCTTATCTCTTATTGCAATTATTTTGTAGTTATCTAAAGGATTGATTCTCATAATGTAGAATAATAGGAAGTCGTCCTCAGAACTTCGGAAAACAGAATTGGAACTATATTTAATCTGACTTCCGCTTGATATTAGTCCACTACCATCAAAATTTCTATAATAGCCAATTGATAAATGTGGTGAATGGCCTGATTGGAATGAATCACAAAAAATTAGTGGTTTATAACCCATAATCATTGCTGTTGACAAAATACCAGCCGAATCTTCCGGGCAACAAATTGAATTACTAATATATTTTATAACAGAATCACCACAAAAATCATGGCTTTCATAGAAACCTATAAAACCATACTTAACTGAATCGCGTAAATACTGATACGTGGAATTACTATCTTTTTTCCATTCAATACAAATTGAAGTTTGAAACTCTCCAACCCATGCTTGTCCTTGAATTGCATTAACCCATATTATACTTAGTGTAATTAATAAGTGTCTCATAAACTTAATTTAGAAAAGTCTAATTTCAACAAATATTATACCATATATGCGGATATAATGTTAAACTCCAAAACCAAACTTAATACCAGTCATTACACTCATTAATATATATCCATTATACTCATCATAGAACATAAGGTAATCACCATAATCTAAATCTGCTGGAGCATCGCTTTCCACTTTTTTATACCTTAGTCCAACACCAAAATACCAATCAACTATTCTGTCTTTTTTTCTGCTTACTCGGTTATTTGCTCCAAAAATAATATGAATAGCACCAACATTTTTTACAGAATGAAAATCCATTGTCTGCATATAAGCTCCGCCTAATCGTGCAGTTTCTACATCATACTCATGTACTTGAAGGTATTTATACATAAAATCAATTCCGAAATATCTATACCTTAGTTTTGTTTCTAAGCTTTTTAATTTGAGTGGGAATTTAATCGTAGTTCGAATCTTCACTCCATTTAAAAAAATCTTCGGGTTTAATTTAATCAAGGGATATCCAGGATTGAAGGTGGTCATATAACCAATTTCGTGTTGTAGCCTTATTCTGGGGAGAAGACTATACTCAATTCCTATTTGTAGTGTTGGCTCTAGTTCAACAATTGCTAGGGGCGATATTTTAATATAAGTGCTTTTTAAGGGACTGTTTTTTCTGAGAGAGTCAAGTTTGCTTTGCGATTGCGAAAATGCCAAACTTGATACCGTAAGAAATAGAATTATGACAATATGTTTTATGTATATGGACACCTA
>JAOZKO010000195.1 GCA_029935325.1 Bacteroidales bacterium | reverse complement strand
TAAGGAATTGTAAAGAGTTGTAAGGAATTGTAAAGAGTTGTAAGGAATTGTAAAGAGTTGTAAGGAATTGTAAAGGGTTGTAAAGAATTGTAAAGGGTTGTAAGAAGTGATAAAGTAGTTTACGCAAAGCCCACTTATCACATCTTCTCACTTCTCACTTCTCACTTCTCAACTTCTCCTCTTCTCCTCTTCTCCTCTTCTCCTCTTCTCCTCTTCTCCTTTTCTCCTTTTCTCCTTTTCTCCTTTTCTCCTCTTCTCCTTTTCTACTTTTCTCCCATTCTCCCATTCTCCCCATCACCCCATCTCAACTTCGCCTTTTAGCCTTAAAACACAGCACGCCGTATAGCCTTATTTCCATATCGTTTTCGAATAACATCCATCGCCTGATATAGATTTACCATTTCTTCGGTATGCTCAAAAAGATCCAATTGTTGAACTCCCTCAATCAGTCCAGACAATTTCACTCCTATTAATCGCACAAGCATACGCCGAGTATAAAGCCGTATAAAAAGCTCCCGAACTACTTCAATAATAATATGATCAAAAGAAGTATAAGCAATCCGCTTTTGCAAAGTATGTGTATCAAAATTTGAGTATCTAATTTTAAGAGTAATAACTGAGCATAATTTTATTTTTTTACGCAAATCGAAAGCAAGCCGCTCAGCCATACCAATAAGGAGCTCATTAAGATGCTTCACATCTATGGAATCTTGCTGAAATGTGCGCTCAGTACTTATTGACTTTCGCTCCGAATACTGTATCACAGGTGAAGAATCCACACCATTAGCTTTTTTCCAAACTGATAAGCCATTCTTCCCCATCACATAGGTAAGCATCTCAGGAGGCATCTGCCGCAAGGTCAATATAGTACCAACTCCCATTCGCATAAGCTTTTGGTGAGCTTGTTTTCCTAACATGGGTATTTTGCGGATACTAAGTGGATCGAGAAAATTACGGATTTGCTGTTGGTCAACAAAAAGCTCACCATTTGGTTTTGCTTCTCCTGTTGCTATTTTTGCTACCGTTTTGTTAACCGATAGGCCAAAAGAAATTGGCAGGCCACTTTCTCTAATAATCCGCTCACGAAGTTCCGTAGTCCACTTATGACTCCCAAAAAACCTATCCATACCAGTAATATCCAAATAATGCTCGTCAATGGATGCCTTTTCGTAAAATGGAGCAGAATCTGAAATAATATCTGTTACTAATCGCGAATACTTTGTGTACTGATCCATATCGCCACGAATATATGCCGCATCGCTGCAAAGGTGGCGAGCCATCCGCATTGGCATACCCGAATGCACTCCAAATTGCCTCGCCTCATAACTGCAACTAGAAACCACCCCCCTATCTCCCATGCCACCAATAATTACAGGAAGGCGTTGCAACTTACTATTTAGCAGCCGCTCAACAGAGACAAAAAAAGTATCCAAATCAAAGTGGGCTATTGTTCTATCCATTATATTATACTTGATTATATTTTAATCGTTTTTAGGATTGTAATATACGCTTTTTTTGGTTTGGAATTCGGAGTTCGGAGTTGGGAGTTGGTTCGTTGTTTGGGAAGCGAAGCCTTCGATAAGGCATTGTAAAATAATAAATGCTTAGAATTTAACGAAGTTATTTTGCTTTTTAGCAATTTAATAAATTTGCGTATAGCCACGTTTATACAATGATTTAGTAAAGAAGATAAAAAGCAAAAGAACAAGTTAAAAATGAGTAGTTATTGTTTTACAACGCCTAAGTCCGCTGAACAAATGAGCGAAGCCTTCGCTATTGGGATGGGTGTTTGTTATTCCTTGTTCGTTGTTTGAGACTTCAACATCCAAAACAAAAAAAAGCCACTCCAAGGAGTAGCTTTTTTATTATTTTGTTTTAAAAAGAAGTTATTATTTCTCTCCTTAAATTTTAATTTTCTTTTCAATATCACCCACATAGGAGCGGAATTGCTTGTCGGTATCTAGTAAATTATTTACCGTACGACAGGCATGCAATACAGTAGCATGGTCTTTATTTCCACAATGAATACCGATAGTTGCCAATGATGACTTGGTATATTTTTTAGAAAAATACATGGCAATCTGACGCGCCTGCACTATCTCTCTTTTTCTTGTTTTGGAATTAATAACATCCACAGGGATATTAAAATAATCGCTTACTACTTTCTGAATATAATCGATGGAAATTTCGCGAGTAGTATTCTTCACAAACTTATCAATCATATTACGAGCCAAATCAAGATTAATGGCTTTTTTGTTTAATGACGATTGTGCTAATATAGAAACCATTGCTCCTTCAAGCTCACGCACATTTGACGAAATACTATAAGCTAAGTACTCAATCACATCCTCTGGCATATCCAAACCATCTTTATAAAGCTTCTGGTTCAAGATAGCTATTCTAGTTTCCAAATCTGGAGTTTGCAAATCTGCTGCTAATCCCCATTTAAAACGAGAAAGTAGGCGAGGTTTGATACCTGCTAAATCAACTGGTGGTTTATCCGAAGTAATTACCAATTGCTTGCCATTTTGATGTAAGTGGTTAAATATATTAAAGAAAATATCTTGTGTTTTATCTTTACCAGCAAACACATGGATATCATCAATAATCAAAACATCAATCATTTGATAGAAGTGAATAAAATCATTGGTGCTATTATTCTGAACAGCATCAATAAACTGACTTAAGAACTGCTCAGCACGAACATATAGTACAGTTTTATCAGGAAAATTGCTCTTGACCTCAAGCCCTATAGCTTGTGACAAATGCGTTTTACCTAAACCAGTATTACTATAAAGGAATAGAGGATTAAATGATGTTTTTCCAGGGTTTTTAGCTACGGCATAACCAGCTGATCGGGCAAGGCGATTGCAATCTCCTTCTACAAAATTCTCAAAAGAGGAGTTTTCATTCAACTGAGAATTTACCTTAATCTTTTTAAGACCAGGAATAATAAAAGGATTTGGGAAAGCTTTCGACTTTTCTTTGTTTAAATCAATAGGCATATTAGTTGACTTATTTTTTGTGGCATTTCTGTTTGTCATTGGTAAATTTACTGCAAACTTATCTTTATTGCTCATAATAATACTGTACTCCAACTGACCTTCTTTACCAAGCTCTTTCTTGATGGTTTTTCGTAATAAATGAATATAGTTCTCTTCTATCCATTCATAAAAAAACTGACTAGGAACCTGTATTGTTAAAACGTTATCATTAAGCTTAATAGCTTTGATAGGTCCAAACCAAGTTTTATATGCTTGAAAACTGATATTATCTCGAATAACTTGTAGGCAATTATTCCAAACGGCATTAAAATCTTTTGTCATATTATATCTTAAATTCAATGTTCTGTTTTATCCACTATTGTCGAGTTGGTAAATCGGATTTCTAGTATTTGAATAATTCACTGTTAATAAAACTGTTATATTCACACTCACTTCCCCTCCTTTACAAGGGCAAATATGTGAGTAAAAAAGTTTGAAAAAAAATTTATTTACCCTTGACTTTTAATTTTTTTTGTCGTATATGTAAGGCTGATTTTTTCACTTCTATTTTTCGAGAAAATCACATCCATTTTACCCAGATTAATTCCTCCCCAACCTGCCTGACTAATTATAACTTTTTCATTATCAAGATTAAAAACTTCTGCTGGAGAATCCATAAATGTATGAGTATGCCCGCCTATAATATAATCTATGTTTTTTGAACTTGCAGCAAGAGTTTTATCACTTACTTTTTTACCTTTATATTCAAAACCTAAATGTGAAATGCAAATTACCAAGTCACATTCTTTGTCTTTCAAAACTTTGGCATACTTATTTGCCTGAATTACTGGATCTAAATAAATAGTTTCCCTATAATTCTTATCACTTACCAATCCTGCTAATTCTATTCCCACTCCTATTATTCCTATTTTAAGAGGACCTTTATCTATTATTATATAAGGTGAGGTTTTGTCCTTTAATATAGTATTGCTAAAATCGTAATTAGAACAAACAAATGGAAATTTAGCATAGGGTAATTGTTTTTTAAATCCTTCTAAGCCATTATCAAAATCGTGATTACCCATAGTTGCAGCATCATAAGCCATTTTACTCATTAGCTCAAATTCTAACTTACCCCCAAACATATTAAAATAAGGTGTACCCTGAAAAATATCTCCAGCATCAAGCAATAATACATGCTCATGGTCTTGGCGAATCTCATCTACAATGGTTGCTCTTTGTGCGAAACCACCCATACCTGCATTCCTTTTGTCATTCTGTGGAAAAGGATCAATTCTGCTATGAACATCATTAGTACTTAATATTATAAGCCTAATTTCATCCTTGCTTTTTGCCGACAATAACGACATTCCCACTGGAGCAAGCAGACTGATTAAGCCAATACCGCCTGCAGTTTTCAAAAATTTCCTCCTATTATATATGGTGTTCATTGTTTTGTGTTTGGCGTTTCTTGTTTGTTGTTTGTTTGCTCGGTGCTTTTAAAAAATATTCGTTCTGTGGTATCTGCACTTAATATTATATCATTCTTTTGCAGGCTATCTAAATGCTTAAATATTGCATCTCGTATTAGAATAGATGTTAATATCATTGTATCGCGTTGTGCAAAAAAACTCATTTTATCTCCTCCGTTTGCTGTATAATCAGAAGTCAATACCCAATATGAGCGTAATGAATCCCATGCTTGGCCACTGATTAAAGCTTTCTGAATAATGGAGTCTTCAAAATGCATTTCAATATCAGATACTGGCTGCCCTCCTGATAAAAAGATATATCGGAATAAATCGTGCATCGCCACAGGCTTTAGCTTAACCAATACAGCCTCATTTTCGAAGGGCATTAGCTGAAAGATATCAGACTTGATAATCTTGCCAGCGGGCAAAGGTCTGCGTAGGCCACCATAATTCAACAAACAAAAATCAATATTAATATCGCTTGCTTTCTTTAGTTCCTCCAATAATATATCTGTTACCAGATTATTTAAAAGTCCATTGGGCTTTTTCTTAAAATACTCTTTATTCGAATAAGCCACTTCTTGGTTCATTGCGCTATCCATTTTCCGCCTATAGGGCTTTATCAGCTCGGCATATTCTGGGCTTATCACCTGTGTTGAATCTAATATAACAGCGATATACTCACCATTTGTGGCATTGTTTTGCTTATGATACTCACCATGTTCACAGGCTGTGACAAAAGTAAGCAGCACTAAAAATAAAAATACTTTAATAGTTTTCATTGGATACATTTTGAATAACACAAATATAGTACTTTTGGTGTTTAATAAATTAAAAAGTATTATCCAATGTATATATCGGAAACAAACATAAGAGTACGCTATGCTGAAACAGATCAAATGGGATATGTTTATTACGGCAATTACCCTACATTTTTTGAAGTAGGGCGAACTGAGGCATTGCGACAACTAGGCACATCCTATCATCAGCTTGAAGAAAGAAAAGTAATGATGCCAGTGATAAGCATGAATCTGAAATATTTTAAACCTGGCAAATATGACGACCTTTTAACTATCAGAACCACCATAAAGGAAGTTCCTAAAATGCGAATGTTTTTTGTTTA
>JAOZKO010000194.1:3552-5586 GCA_029935325.1 Bacteroidales bacterium | reverse complement strand
AATTATACTGAAAAATGCTCGGAGGATTGATAAGGCTAAAGGCTAAAATATAAAGATACTAGGCTACAAATAAACAATTTAATAAAACCTACTAATCTATTATGGATTTGGTAGTTTTTCTATTCCTTAAGCACCTTCAATAATATTCTCTCATTTTTTGAGTTCACAATTTCTAGCAGATAAAGCCCTGAAACTCTATCTATTAGTACTTGTATATTATCTGTATTAGAATATGTCATTTGCTTTAGCTTTATTCCATTTACACTTCTAATAGTAAGTTCTAAACTTGAGTATTCTCTACCAAATTCAATATTCACATAAGCTGATGTTGGATTAGGGTAAAGCTTAATATTAGATTCAAAAGTATTTTCAATAACCCCTACATTATTTACTAAATGGCAAAAAGAAGTATCAATACAAGCGTTACCAACTATCATTAAAGCGTAATTACCATTAGTAATTGGAGAAAAGCTTTGAGAATTCGCCCCTGATATGGTAGCGAAGGAGTTATCACAATCTAACCATTGATAAAATCCTGCGGAATAATTTGCTGTTAATATTCCATTATTAAAAGTTACAGAAGTATCTACAGAACTTATAAGCAGATTTATTGTATAAATACTATCACAAACATAATTGCTAAATACTGTGTCAGAATAGACTCCAGATTGAGTAAAAACCTTACCACTTGGCGAAGTATATTTAAAACAAGTAATTGCTGAAATAGTATCAAATTTTGGATTTTGACAAGCATTAAATTCTACTACGCTTGAGTAATGTGGATGCGCTCCATTTGCACCATTGAAGTGATGCTTTATAACAAACTGATTATTTGAAGTATTATATTCAAACAGAACACCTAAATTATTTGACCCTCCATTTGTAGTCATACCATATAATTTTCCATTACTTGCCTTCATTAGTGAGCCATGTGGAGTAGCACCATTTATGCTTCCACTAAAAACTACTTTAGCTTGAATATTTGTAGAATACTCAAATAATACTCCTAAACCATTTGTGCCGCCAGCAGATGTCATACCATATAATTTGCCATTATCAGCTTTACAAAGATTACCTGTTGGATTAGCTCCATTGTTACCCGAAAAACTAGCCTTTAATACAGTTTGTCTTCCATTGGGATAGAAAGAGAAAATAGTTCCTAACCCGCCAGCTCCACCATTCTTAGAAAGACCATAAAGTACTCCTGGTGTCACATTAATCAATGAGCCATAAGGATTTCTAACCGAAGAACTCCACCAGCTTGAGTTATTGCAAGAATAGCAGCTATCGGCGATCATATCATATTCAAAAATACCTCCATGTGATGAACAATAATCAGAAGCTAAACCATACAATTTAATACTTGAGGCTTGTACCATATCTCCATTAGGAAAACCACAAAAATTACCACCTATGAATGCATTTTTACGCGACAAACTACATGTCTGAATATCAAACTCAAACATACTCCCCAGAGAAGAACCACTAGTCATACCATACAATTTTCCGTTACTTGCTTGAATTAAACTTCCCAACGGCCAACTGCCTATTGTATCATTAAAATCAAATTTCTTTATAAGAACACCTGTTCTTGGGTTAAACTGAAATAGCACACCTCGGTTATAAATTCCACCAGCCTCAGTCATACCATAGAAATTACCATCATTAGCTAGCAATAGACTTCCTTTAGGATTAATACCTTTAAAAGTTCTATGGAAATCATATAATTTATGATATGCATCCGAATTGTAATCATAAGAAAACACAACACCCTTATCCGCATATCCGCCTCTAGATGTGAGGCCATACAATAATCCATTTGATGATTTAAATAAACTGCCTAATGGTGAATTCCCATTATTTACTCCATTAAAATCAATTCTCTTAATAATTTGATTAGTTGAAGAATCATATTCAAACAAAGTTCCCAAACCTTGGCTTCCGCCATTGCTACACATACCATATATTTTTCCATTTGGAGCTTCACAAAGGCGATCAACTGGATTTACTCCATCAGCAACACAGAATGAGTCT
>JAOZKO010000194.1:0-3542 GCA_029935325.1 Bacteroidales bacterium | reverse complement strand
TTACTATATATTGACTGTTTTGAGGATTAAATTCAAACAATAAATTACCTACATAACCATACAATTTTCCATTTGACATTTTAACCATTGTTCCTGTAGGGTTGACATTAGCTCCTGAAAAATTATGCTTTACAATAATTGTATCTAACAGGATATCATATTCAAATAACACTCCTCCACCTAGATAAGTGTTTGTATCAGCACCACCATACTTTGTCAACCCATATAATTTACCATTATTAGCTTGTACCAAATCTCCCTGAGGTTGACTTCCAATAAATTTTAATGGTGAATATGTCAGATCAAATTCAACTTTTGTAATAAGAGTATAGGTTGATATATCAAATTCAAATAATGTACCGGTAAAAATATCCAATTGTGAACTATCCTTTTGACTAAGCGGTGTCATGCCATAAAGCTTTCCATTACTAGCTATCATCAATCCCCCTTTGGGATACTTATTTATTACCAAAGTGTCAAAAACAAATACCGTTTGAAGAGTTCCTTGCACTGGGTCAAATTCAAAAATAGTTCCATAGTTAAACTGCCCACCTCTATTGCACATACCATACATTTTAGCATTGCTAGCTAGCACCATAGCTCCTACCGGATATTTACCACCTCCTAAACCATCAAAACTATAAACAGCTTTTGATGTACTATCTAAGTAATCATATTCAAATAATACTCCATAACCATGTTTTCCTCCTGAAGCAGTTGCATACAATACTCCGTTTGGCCCCTCGCAAAAATGTGTTTTATTTGGATATTCAGTAAACTTACGAAATGCATAAACCAACTCCATATTATCACCAATAGAATCAGTTTTAAAAACAGTTCCCCCTCCTGTTCCGCCTGTGGTCATGCCCCAAAGCTCCATCTTCTGAGCTTGTAAAACAGTGCTTGAAAGACAAAAGACATACAAACTTATTCCTAAAATGAGTAATAAAGTTTTTTGCATAATTCTCTATTGTGGATCTTATTTAAAACCTAATGCAATTATGACAATTATTGCATTAATTAAGTTGCTTATAATTTCGGCTCAAAAACAAAAATACAAATAATAACATTACAAAAGGCAAAAACCATAGCACCTTATAGGGCTATGGTTTTTTGGTTTTAGGTAGGAAAGAGCTTTGTTAAGAGCCCATTTATTACATCAATACCCTCTCCAATTTCTGGAGTGAGTATTTAATGTTATAGACTGGTAGCGTTATGCGAAAAATTAGTAATATACTCATCACAAACCTTTGGTATTATTACTATCTACCACCTTTATCTATATTTTTTACTAATTTATTAAGGTATCGAAAAGCCAATTATTAAAGACCACTTTGAATAAAACTTTACCAAGCTTTACCTTAATAATGACAGTCTTATATACTTCATTAGGATCTGTTAATACTACCTTCTTATAATAGAAACTTCTATCGGCAACAACTTCTCCTACAACAAAATCAAGTACAGTAATACGTGTTTCACCACTATTAGAATCTGTATCTGATATATATAAATTGAAATTATTGAAGGAATCCAAATTATCAACTTCTTCATTAATTTGATTATTTAATGAGATGTCGGAATAACTAATAATGGAATTATTAAAATCGTTTGCAAAAGTAACTGACTGAAATCCCAAAAGGAAAAAAGCAATTACAATTAAAAAAGGTATTTGTTTTTTACGCTTATTAAATATTGTACTTCCATAAATAATTGGGCGACTTAATGTGCTCGTGGCCTCTTGTGCTAAATTCCTTTTTATAAACGTTCTCATGATTAATTATTTTTTAAAAACCTGCTGCAAATATATATGCGCAGCCTGCTTCACAAAAATATCTTATACATATACATACATCTTCTATACTTACTATTTGTTTAACTCTACTAAGTAGATATAATGAATGGAAAACTCCTTAATAAAAACATCACAAAACATACACAATAAATTATAATATTCTTATATACTGCATACTACCATGCTTCTCATACGTATAATATGGCTATTTCAATACAATTATGCAGCAATTTTGTAGATATATAATGGCGTTTGGTAGATTAGATTTGCAATATACTAGTGAACTTATCTATTTTTACGCCCTGATAGAAATAGAACAAATATTTATACAAATTGATAAATAATATGACAGTACGTAAAAGACTACTACTCAGCCGGGCTAAATGATTGATATTCAGTAGCCCAGTGCTTTAGGGCTGCAAATTGAGACAAACCATCAGTTTTGGCGGTATTATTGATTTTTATTCAATAATAGTGACAAAAATAACATTGATAATCAGCATTATATCTTTTAAAATGCTACTAACTAGTAACTATAAAAGATATAAGAAGGGGCATTTTATTAGAATAGGAAGCAATTATATATTCGCAAATGAATTAGCTTAGCACTTTTACCAAAGCATCTAAATATACGGAGTTGTACTGCTGACACTAACTAACCAATAAACATTAAATATTATGAAATATAAAGTTCACCATCTAGAGTTTAATATGGAGAGAGATCAAGACAAATTAGAGCTTTTCCTCAATAATCTGAAAGGAGAAATTATTTCAATTATTCCTAATAATAAGAAAACAACATTAGCCCAAATATATGGCGTAACTAGTAAAATTGATTTTTTATTAATTATTGAAAAAACAGCTCTATAGTGAGTTTTCTTGCTAACTCGATATAAATGATAATTAGTATTATTTATCTATAATTGAAAGTATTATTTTTATCTTTGTGTCACTTTGCGATTGATTTGAGCAAATTGTACAAAAACTATATTTCAAAGCCAATAAATTAGAATACAAATGGAGAAATCTAAGAAACAAAATATCAATATGTATTTAACTTTGCTTATTTTAAGCATTAGTATAATTGCAGCCTCAATACCTATTATTAATTATAGCGTAAACCTAAAGTTTTTAGGTTATATCTTCCTTGTTTTAGGGGGAGTTGTTTTAGTAATGACCATAAGAAACAAAAGTAAGCTAAGAAACTTAAACCTAGAACTTAATAATATAATAAATTCAAATCACCAATCTGTTAGAATTGCATTACACATTCTATTTTGGTTTACGTATTTAATGATTCATAGTACATTAATGACATTAAACTTCCCTGACAAATCATTTCTAAATCTAACTTTTAAAACAACTGTTTTTTATCTACCAATTGATATTATAGCAACATATTTTACACTTTATGTATTGATGCCAAAATTCCTCTATACAAGGAAATTATTTCTCTTTATTATTACCTTTACTCTTTCTGCTATTCCATTTATCATACTCACCCAAACAGTTACATACTTTGTTTATATCCCAATATTTCATCCTGAATATGCATATAAAAAGGAATTTTTGGAGTTTAGTTATTTCTATTATATAGTTGCTACTTACAGCATTGTGATACTTGCTGGTGGTATTAAACTAACAAAAAGGTGGTACGAAACCAAGGACAAACAAGCTGAGCTTGAAAATCAGAATTTAAAAAGTGAATTAGCTATGCTGAAACTTCAAATTAGCCCACATTTTCTTC
>JAOZKO010000193.1 GCA_029935325.1 Bacteroidales bacterium | reverse complement strand
CCTCTATAGGAATTTTCTTCAATAAAATCTTGCATATTTCCTGTTCCCCAACCTAGATTGTAGTTTATATTAAAATAACCATCAGGAAGTAGGAAATCGCTTATCTCATCGCGTGTAGTATTTTCAGTATCGTCAGTATTTTTAACTCCTGGCAATTCATCTGCCATCATAACTGTGCTTAGAAGCACAAAAATAAATGATAAAATTATATTCTTTGTCATATCTTTAATATTATAATGGTGATTAATTTAAATCTAAATATGGAGAATTTTCATATGCTTCGTCAATTCCATCAGTTAAACGATCTATACTTGAATAATCATCTTGTAAACCATCTACAAATGCTGACCAAACAAATTTTAGCTTTGGTGCATTAGGATCATCTGGATTTGGATCTGGAGTGTTTTGGATATAATCAATCCAAGCACGTATGGACTCTCCATCAGCCATCTCTAACATTAGAGTACCTGTTTGATATGTATATGAGTAACCACCACCATACCAAGGATAGTAGCCACCGTAGTAGCCGCCACCGCCATACCAATATTTGCTATCTTTCCCTTTCCAATAGTAGTATGGGTAATAACCACCCCAATAACCTCCATAACCCCACCAATAGCCAGGATAATAGGTTGATGTATTCTCGCTTAAAGTAACCAACATATTTACAGCCACATCAGCATTGTATATTGAATCAACTTGTGTATAACCCATTGCTACGTATTGACTAACAACTTTACCTCTAATTGTATTATTTGGACCACCAATCTTATAAAAGTCTTTCCATTCTTGATCTCCTTCTGAAAAATAATCACTAGCCAAACCCACAGAATCTCTAACATAAAATGTTTTATAAGTTGTGAAATCAAACTCACTATCATAGTGAGTCAAAGTTAAGTCGTAGTCCTCTGTATAATAATCAGAGTCCTTATAACAAGAACTAATAACTAAACCTAATAAGGCAACTGTAATAAGTAAATAAAATCTTTTTGTATTCATATTTTATAGTTTTAATTTGTTTTTTAATACTTTAAAATTACGCTGCGAAAGTAAATAAAATAACTTCTTATAACACTATTATTTTATATAAGTACTGTAATGCCTAAATTACACATACAACTTTCCCTGCCAAATATCTTTTTCTTCCATTAGTTTTTCAATTTTATTAAGTATTTGGTCGTTGCGGATTCTCCCCCATGATGGGCCAGCCAGAAACCTAGGAGGAACCTCTCCAGCAAAGCGCTCTATTACAAAATTAGGATTTAATTGTGATACAAATTCTACAATAAAATCAACATATTCATCAAGTTCAAAGAAATTATAACTGTCGGGATTTACCAAATAATCCTTCGCCATAGCTGTTCCCCTTATTATTTGTAATTGATGAAATTTTATAGTATCCAATGGAAGCTTACTCAGTATTTTAGCCTCCGCTAGCATCATTTCTTTAGTTTCACCTGGCAAACCAAATATCATATGTCCTCCCACCTTTACTCCATAATCATGTGTAAGTTGAATAGCCTTTTTTGTATTCTCGAAATTATGTCCTCGGTTCATTTTAACCAAACTCTCGTCATAACACGACTCTATGCCATATTCAATTATTACATATTTAGATTTAGAAAGCTCGGCAAAATATTCCAGCTTCTCCTCGTCAATAGTATCGGAGCGAGTTCCAATTACCAACCCTACAACACCCGGCACATCAAGTGCTTGAGCATAAATCTTCTTAAGTTCGCTTAAGGGCTTATAGGTATTCGAAAAAGCTTGAAAGTACGCTAAGTATTTTTCTGCACGACGATAGCGATTGCCATGAAACTCTATTCCTTCTTGAATTTGTTGCCCTACCGATTTATCAGGAGTACAATAAGATGGATTAAAGGATTCGTTATTACAGTATGTACAACCTCCACGCGCTACTAATCCATCTCTATTGGGACAAGTAAATCCAGCATCAATGCTCAACTTCTGAACACGCTCTCCAAAATGTCTTTTGAAATACTGCGCATATGCATTAAACCTACGATGGTGCTTCCAAGGATAATTATTATCACTCATTAATTAAATGTTATTTTGATTATTATGCAAAAGTAGTGTATTTTAAAATTATACAAAAAGGTAAGTTCTAGAATTTGAAATTGAAGAAATATCGTCACTAATCAATGCCTGACTATTTATTTAGCTTGAATTAAAGAATATAATAGAATGACGCTGAGGGCGTCAAACTTGTATAGCCATGGCTGATAAATAATAGATTGTGTAAATAGTATTAGACTGAATAGTAACGTAACCTCAAATCCCTAAAAAATATTTGCTTATTTTATATGGGCTCTTTGTTAAGCAGATGCTTTTTTTGCAATAAAGTACAAAGATAATACTCCGTTAATGTTTTATATAAATCACACAGTCAGGTGATTACGACTTTATGCAATAATGTATAATATTCACAAAATCAACACTTTGCGTCTTGGCGTCTTTGCGAGAAACAAAAACTCAACGAACTATTGACAAAGAAGAATAGAATTAATAATCCAACACAAACAAAGATTAATTTTAAAGCCTAGAAAAATCTTAATCCTCCTTCAAAAGTTGTTCAATATTTTCAATATAATCTAAGGAATCATCTAGTACAAATAGTAATTCGGGAACAACTCTTAATTGATGTCGAATTTTCTTTCCAAGCATTGTTCTAAATACTTTCTGCTTGTTTTTGACTTTATTTATCAAGCTCTGCTTATCATCTGTTGCAAACAAACTCAAATAAACATGTGCTGATGATAAATCTCTGCTTACATTAACTTTAGTAACACTAATCATAGCTCCAGTTCCTAAAACATTCCTGCTTTCTAACTGAAATATTGTACCCAAATCCTGCTTCAATAATTTATTTATCTTTTGTTGACGTACTGATTCCATAAATAATAATTTGATATTATGTTTTAATAATAATTCTATAGTATTAAGCTCACTTATAAGAAATCATCAAAGTACTTAGCTATTTTGGTCTCTAGATGCATTCGGTCATATCCTCTTACATTATGCTCATGACCAGGATATACAAAGTAATCTAACTGCTTCTGCTTCTTAACACATTCCTTAATAAATACTTGACTATTTTGCCATACTACAACTGGGTCCATGGTTCCATGAATCAATAATAATTGTCCTTTTAGGTTTTCAACGTTATTCAATACTGAAGCGGTTTCGTATCCATCAGGATTTTCATCAGGAGTGTCCATATATCGCTCGCCATACATTATCTCGTAGTATTTCCAATCTATAACTGGTCCTCCAGCAACTCCTACTTTAAAAACATTGGGATGATTCAATAAAAGTGATGTGGTCATAAAACCTCCATAACTCCAACCATTAACACCGATGCGAGTTGTGTCAACATAATCTAAAGTTCTAAGGAAATCTATTCCAGTCATTTGATCTTGCATCTCAAGAGTTCCTAATTGTCGGTGAATGGCACTTTCAAACTCAAAACCTCTATTTGCTGATCCTCTATTGTCAATTGTAAATACAACATATCCCTTTGATGCAAGATATTGCAAGAAGAATCCGCCGCCACCAAGCCACGAATCTTTAACCATTTGTGCATGAGGACCTCCATAAACATAAACAATAACAGGATATTTCTTCCCTTTTTCAAAGTTTGCTGGCTTAATAAGGCGATAGTATAATTCTGTGCCTTCTTCATTATTTAGCATGCCAATAGTTGTTTCGCCCATGGCATATTCTTCCAATGGGTTATCGTTCTTTAATAAAGTTTTTACACTTTTTCCTTTCTCTATTGATAATATTTGATACTCAGCAATAACATCCTTTGAATTAGAAAAGCGATCTATTGCATAGGATTTATCATGATTTAAGTTAATGGAATGACTTCCTTCTACCCAAGTAATTTTCTTAATGTCAAGGCTTTTCATGTCCAATTCATACAGATGTCTTTCAATTGGGCTTTCCATGGTGCCAATAAAATACATTTTGGAATCGTCCCTATTGAAACCTTTAAATGATGTAATCATCCAATTTCCTTTAGTAAGTTGTTTTATTCCTTTACCATCAGTATTGCTGATATAGGCATGATAAAAGCCATCACGCTCACTCATAAAAACAAATTGGTCGTTACTATTATTAAGAAAATGAATACCCTCTTCTGGCTCCACCCATTTGTCATTAGTTTCTTCAAACAAAGTATTAATAAATGCTCCAGTTATAGCATCATACTTTCTTAGCCACATATGGTTTTGCTCTCTGTTTACCTCTTGAATAAAGATAAACTTCTCATCAGGACTCCAAACAATATTTGTTAAATAAAGATCTGATTTCGTTTCAAGATAAATAGTTTTATTTGTTTTAGGATTATATATACCAAGCTGAACTACCTCAGTTTCCATTCCTGCCATTGGATATCTAATCATTTCTACTTCAGCTTCTCTAGCGTCAGTATTTACTAGTGGATACTCTTTAACCTTGCTTTCATCCTTTCGGTAGAAAGCTAAAAAATTACCCTTTGGCGACCAGAATATTCCATGCTCAATTCCAAACTCACTACGAGCAACAGTTTGTCCAAATACAATCCCTGGCTCTTCTGTTTTTGCAACAGCTACTACTTTGTTTCCATCGACAATAAATAGGTCACTTCCTCGAGTATATGCTACTTGGCTTTCATTTGCAGGATTCCGTTTCATATATTCAGAGCCTCTTGGGTAATAGCAAAGTGTCTTCACTGAGCCATTATCAATATTATACTCATAAAGAGAGTCCTTTTGTGTAAAACGTAGTGAATTTGAGCTATTCCATGCAAAGCGAGGGAAGCGCTTTTGTTCTTTTAGCCCTGCCTTTGCCCAGTCTTTATTAATTTTATCAAGAGTCAAAATTGCTTTTGCTTTGCCTTTTATCTGCGACTTCATCATGGTTTTTCCTTCCACAAAAGTATATGCATTTTCTCCATATACCCACTGCAGAGAGTTCATTCGTTGCGGATAAAGTTTGCCACTATATATATCCTTTAGCTCAAGTTGTTTGCCTTGTGCGAATGAAAATGTACTAATAAAAATAAAAAGAGATAATACTGTAAGGTATTTCATAATCACTATTTGTAAAATTTATAATTTATGTAATTCGTTTGTTATATCAATAATGATACTGGGGTTTTCTTCTGCTGCATTTCCAACAACAATAATATCCGCACCAGCTTTAGCAATACTTATTGCGGCATCAACATTTCTAATTCCACCACCAATAATTAAAGGCAAGTCAATATTTGCTTTCACTTTGCTTATCATTTCCTCGCTAATATGATTTTCAGCACCACTTCCTCCATCCATATATATTAGCTTTAATCCTAACATTTCACCAGCGATTGCAGTTGCTACAGCAACATCAGCTTTATTAGACGGAATAGGAAGAGTATTACTCATATACTGTGCAGTGGTTAATTTTCCGCTTTCAATAAGCATATATCCTGTGGGAATAGCTTCAATTTTATTAGCTTTAATTAATGGTGCCACATGCACGTGATTGCCAATAAGCAAATCCGCATTGCGCCCACTTATAAGGCTAAGGAATAAAATAGCATCAGCTTTGTGGTGAATATGTGTTCCATTCCCTGT